>DASVOI010000014.1:0-65846 GCA_036383395.1 Saccharimonadales bacterium (SeqCode) | reverse complement strand
TGCGCAAAAGTCCGGAGCTCATCAAGTACAAAGGCCAGCTGCTGCAGCGCATCGAATTTTTTGCCGACAACCGCATCGCCACCGTCACTATTCCGTGGCAAGAAATCGAACAGTACAGCCCGCAGTACAACCCCAGCATGTTGGTGATCGACGACATGCGCATGGGCCTGGGCACCGAAGTGGCCATCTCTTTTAAGCTGTACAACGACGGCCATGTGACCGGCAAAATCCGCTGCAACTACGGCTCGCCGATTGCCGGTGATCTGGCAGCCGCCTTTGGCGGCGGCGGACATCCTTACGCCAGCGGATTCAAAGTAACCAGCGGCCGGCCGTTTAACGAGCTAAAGTCGGAGTGTATTCAAAAAGCCACCGAACTTCTCGACAACCTTGAACGGAAATCCTAAAGCCATGAAACTATACAATACGTTGCTAAAGTCTAAAAAAATAGAGGAGCTGACGCCGGTAGATGGCCACACGCTGCGCATCTACAGCTGTGGCCCTACGGTGTACGACCACGCCCACATCGGCAACCTAAGCGCCTACGTTTTTGCCGACACGTTGCGCCGGGCCATCGCGCTGTCCGGATTCAATGTACAGCACGTCATGAACTACACCGACGTTGACGATAAAACGATTCGCCGCAGCCGCGAAGAGTTCCCCGAGGACGCGCCCGAGGCCGCGCTCAAAAAGCTCACCGACCGCTACATCCACATTTTTAACGGCGACATGGTGCGCATTGGCAACGACCTGCAGGCGCTGACTTTTGTACGCGCCACCGACCCCAAAACCATTTGGGGCATGAAAGATCTCATCACCAAACTGCACGAAAAGGGCTTTGCCTACATCGCCGACGATGGCGTCTATTTCTCCATCGATGCCTACAAAAAAGCCGGCAAAACGTACGGCCAGCTACTAGAGGTAAAGGCCGACAACACCTCTGAGGCACGCATTCAAAACGACGAGTACGACAAAGAATCGGTCCACGACTTTGCGCTGTGGAAAAAGCAAAAACCCGGCGAACCCGCCTGGGAGTTCGAGCTGGACGGCCACGACCTGACCGGCCGCCCGGGCTGGCACATTGAGTGTTCGGTGATGAGCCGCCAGCACCTCGGCCAGCCGTTCGACATCCACACCGGCGGCGTCGACCTCATCTTCCCGCACCACGAGAACGAAATCGCCCAGAGCACCGCGCTGGAGGACAACCCGGTGATGGCCGCCATTTTCGCGCACAACGAATTCATTTTGGTTGACGGCAAAAAAATGAGCAAATCGCTCAAAAATTTCTACACCCTGGAAGATGTCGTGCAAAAGGGCTACGATCCGCTGGCCTTCCGTCTGAAGATTTTGCAGTCGCACTACCGCTCGCAAGTAAACTTTACCTGGGAAAGTTTAGAGGCAGCGCAAAACCTATTACAAAGTTTACGCGCCTGGGCCGACATGAAGCACCAAAAAGCCGCTCAACGCGGCGAGGCTGCCAGCGCACCATACGCCGATGCCCTCAAAGAAATGCTGGCCGCGGCCGGTGACGACCTAAATATGCCGAAGGCGCTGCGCGCACTCGTTGAGCTGGCCAACAAGGCCGAAACCGACGGCGTCGACCAGGAGAAAATCCAACCGCTGTTAAATGTTATCGACCGCTTGTTTGGCCTGCAACTCGCCGAGCGGCCAGACATTACTCACGCCCAAAAAGATCTGATCGCCGAACGCGAACAAGCCCGCAGCACCAAAGATTGGACAAAGTCCGACGAGCTGCGCGACAAGCTCAAGGCAGCCGGTCTGGGCGTCCGCGACACCGCAAGCGGCCCGGTGTGGTACCGAATCTAAACTAGCTAGGTGCTTTGGCGTCGTCCGGTCGCACCGAGCGCGACTGGGCGATTTCTTTGTACGTGTCGTCTTCAATAATGTGGCGAGTACGCAGGTAGTCCAGCAGGGCAATACGGATGCAACCCATCACCGGGATGGCCACCAGACCGCCAAACAGACCGCCAAAGTTCACGCCAATAATCACTGCCGAAAAGACCAGCAGCGGTGACATATTCGTAGAGTTGGCCTGGATGCGCGGCTGAATAATGTAGTTCTCGATTTGCTGATACAAAATGTAGTACGCCAGCACAATAATAGCCGTCACCGGCGAGTGGAACAGCGCCACCGCCGTCACGATCACCGCGCCAATGCTGTGCCCAATGAGCGGAATAAGGCCGCAAATAAATACCACGACCACAAGCGCCGCCGGATAGCTGACATGCAAAATGAGCAGCGCTGGCAGCAACATACAAGAGGCGATAAACGCCAGCACGACCTGGCCGTTGACGTAGCCTTTTATAACCTTGTACATGTCTAGCGCCAGGCGATCGGCCCGGGAGTGGTGCTCGTCAGGGATCAGATCGCGGAAGAAGCGCAGCCAGCGCGGGCCCTCAATAAGCATCATGAAAGTCAGCACTAAAATGGTCAGCACCGAGAAGACGCTGCTGCCCAGCTTCATGACACCGCTGACCGCCGTACCGCCGATGTTGCCCAGCCGCCCTGACAACTGATGCGAGAACTTATCAACCTGGTCTTGCAAATGGTACTTCTGAATAAACCGGCCAGCCGGGCTGTCTTGGGCCTGCAAGTCCTGCACCAGCGACGGCGCGGCGCTAATAAAGGTGCTGCTTTGGCGCACCAGCGGCGGTACAATCAGGGCCAAAAAACCGATCAAAAAGGCGATGACCACGAAAAACGAGAGCGCCGTTGCCGCCGCGCGGCTGCCTTTGCGTTTGCCGGGCAAACGGCTGGCCAGCCAGTGCACCGGGCCGTTCAGCGCCAGCGCCAAGAAGAATCCGGTAAAGATGAGCACTAGCGCGTGCTTGGCTTGCCGCAGCGCGGCCAGCGCCAAAATAGACACGATAACCAGCCCCAAAACACGCATAATCGTAGGGTTCGTGATGTTGAAATTTATCGTTTCTTCGTGTTTTTTGGACTTCAAGGAAAACATCATCTCGGCTTCATTATGGCTCAGCTCGGCCGTTTCTGCAACGCCTCGGTATATATCTGGAGGACGCGCTTACCGGCCTCGTTCACATCAAAACGACGGACATACTCTTGTTGCCAGGCACGGGCATCGGCGCGGACCTGCTTGCTTTTTAGAGCCGCCACCAAGCGGCTGGCAAAAGCGGCGGTGTCTTTCGGATCAAACAACGCCTGCGGTCGTTTTACCATAACACTGGCGTAGCCGGGGTTATTGCCGGCCAGCACCTCGCCGCGGGCGGCAGCCATGGCCTCTGGCAGCACGATGCCAAAACTCTCGCCGCCAGTGCTGGGGTAAACGGCCACGTCGGCACCAGCCAGGTAGCGCGGCTTGTCTTCTTCGGTGATGTAGCCAGTGAACTCGATAATGTCGTGCAACTGGTGCTCGCGGGCATATGCTTTGAGCTGCGCCTCCAGCGGACCGCCGCCGCAAATAATCACACGGGCGTGCCCGGGCCACTCGCCAAGTTTGCGGGCGTACGCCACGGCCCGCAGCAAATGTTGGCAGCCCTTGCGCTCCACCAGGCGGCCCAAAAATACGACGTTAGTGCTGCTGGCGTAACGCTCAAACGGCTTGGCATGCAAAAACTGCGACAGCTCGATAGGGTGCGGCACCACCTCGCTCTCAACCTGGAAAGTTTTTCTGGCAAATGCTGCGGCCGAGTCGGTACCGGCGATCATGGCATCAAAGCGCCGCAGCGTTCGCCGTACGGCCAAGGCCAGCAGCCGGTTGCCGTGCGTCACGAGCGCCGAATGGGGCGCCACGTGGAAAGTACCAACCACTGCCGTCCGTTCGTCGGCCGCCTGGATAATCCGCGCCGCCAGCGCCGGACTATATGGCACCTGCACATGCAGCACATCAAACTGCTCGCGCCGCAAAACCGTGCGAATCGGCCCCATGCGCGCCGGCAACGGCATGGCCATCCGGTTTTGGTTGAAGCGCACCTTGATATTGCGGCTGAGAGAATATAAGTTCGGCAGGTCAGTACGCTTGGTTTCGCCAACCAAGTAGTGCACATCGTGGCCCATGCCGGCGAGCCAACGGCTTAGCGTCAGCACGTATTGCTGCACGCCGTCGGGTTTGTCGAGCGAGTCATCAAAAACGAAGCCGATTTTGAGCTTACGCATTGCCGTGGTGAGCGGCCAGCGCCGTTTCGTAGACTTCCACGTACTGGTCAACGATGCGCTTGTAGGTATACTTGGGCATTTCGCTCTCGGCCCATTCGCGCCACAACTTGCGCAGGTCAGTTTCGTGCAGCAGCAGGTCGATGCGGCGGGCAAGTTCGACGGTGTGCTTGGGATCTACCAGCGAAATAGCGCCCAGGCCCTGCATCACCGAGGCGTAGCCGGAGTTCGCGCCGGCCACCGTCACCAGGCCGGTCGCCATAGCCTCCAGCAAAACCACGCCAAAACTCTCGCCGTAGAGCGCCGGCGAGCAAAACAGGTCGCTCGTTTGCAGCAGGCGTACTTTTTCGGCCTGAGACACGTAGCCCAAGAACTGCACGTTGTCTAGTTCCAGATCCATGGCCAGCTCTTCCATTTTGGCGCGCTCGGCGCCGTCGCCGGCGATAACCAGCGACAGGGTCGGATCCTTGGCCTGCAACAGCTTAAAGGCATGCAACAGATACTTCACACCCTTGCGGCCCTCAGGCCGGCCCACAAACAGAATGGTCTTGTGCTTGCGCTTGTCTTTAAATACTTTGGGTGGAGCGTAAACATCTGGGTCGATGGCGTTAGGAATAATCGCTACTGGCGCATTCGTGAGCTTGCAAACGTACTCGGCAGCGGCATCGGACACGGCGGTGAAAGCGTCAATGTACTTCAGCACCGATTTGGTGTAGGGCGTAATGACGCGGGCGGTCGTGCGGCCCATCATGGTCTCGGGCAACTTGGCATGGAACGTGGCCACGTTAACGGTGTTGGAGCGACTCAAAATCTGGTAGCTGAGCATCGGGATCCACGGCTCGTGGAAGTGCAGGATGTCGAATTGCTCTTCTTCTAGCATGCGGTCGATGGTGTCACTGACACTGGCCGATACCTGAATGGTGGTGTGCGTGGGCGCATTAAAGTCGGCGGCGCCGCCAATGAAAATCGTGTGGTCGCTGGGGTCGCTATCGTGATCCTGCGGCCGCGGCGTAATGATGTAGCAATCGTGACCGCGGCTCATCAACTCGGACTGCATGGCATAGACGATCTCTTGGACTCCGCCGCCTTTGGCAACGTTATAGGGGCAAATCAGACCAATTTTCATAGATGCACCCATTGTAACATGCGGGCCTTACGACTCCTTTTGCGACAAAAACCGCCGCAACTTGTGCGGGATAAACGGCGCTGTTTCTTTTTTGTCGGCCAGTACGCTCACCACGTGGTTTTCCAGATTGGCCACCGCGCTCTCATAGCTGTCGTACACCACGCGCAGGTGTTGCTCGACCACCGAACTGTCGAAATACTGATCTTTTTTGGTGTAGACGTGCCAGACTGGGACATGAATTTGGATTTTGCAGTTATCGAGGTGCAGAAACTGCGAGGTGGTGGCAAAATGCGTGCGCACATCGTTCATGTGCCACAGGTCGATTTCAACGTTCATCATGGCCTCAAACTTTTCGGGCAGGGCGGCAACTTCGGCAAATTTGTGCTTGGCATTGTGCGTGCGGGCGTAGGCCTTGCGAAGCACCCAGGGCGACAGTGCCACGTGCCGCCACAAGAAGGCCGGCAGCCGCCAAGACAATACCATGGCAATGCCACGGTACAGGAACATCCGCCGGCGGGTAAAGGTGAAATCGTCGTAGTGCGCAAAGCCAGCGGCGCTCACCACCAGGTCAACCTTCTTGGCCAGGTCAGGGTAGCGCTGCAACATGCGCGTCGCTACCACAAAGCCAAACGAAATACCCACAATACTTATGCGGCGGCGCTTATAGCGCAGCTTAATAAACGACGCCACGTAATCAGCAAAATTGTCGATAGTCGGCTTCTGGCCGATTTTGTAAAAGCTGTCCATGCCGCCAAAACCGGGCAGGTCAGGCATCGTTACCGTGCCGTAGGTACTAAAATTTTGGATAAGCCCCCACCAGCGCTCCAGCAAAGCGTGGTGGCCATAGAGCACCAGAATCTCGCGTTTGTTTTTGCCGCTGGCCGGCAGGGACATCATGCGCCCCTGCAAACCGTTCATATTCAACGGACGAATATAGTCTTTGGCGTTCGGTGTTGGTTTTGCCATGTCCCTAACACTGTACGACACCGCCGCATGTTGCGACAATACCTTTTCGCGAGGAATGCAAACGATCGTTGAAGAAATGCCCCTTTTGCGCTAGAATAACGGGGTATTCGCAACAAGCATTGGGGCTTGGCCAAGTGGTAAGGCAACGGGTTTTGGTCCCGTCATTCGGGGGTTCGAATCCCTCAGCCCCAGCCAGATATTTTCGTATCCATAATTTCCTAGTCCTAAATAGAAATTTGCTGTTACTATGACTGTGATGGACAAAAACACACTATGGCGTATCGGAGCACTATCGCTCGTTCTCGGAGCTTTTTTGGTGGCGGTTGCCAACCTACTAGCGCCTCAAGGCGGCGTCAGAGAAGCAGTCGCGAGCGCAGGCTATTACCCCGTGGCTCTCGTTAATTTTGTCGGCGGCCTCGTCCTTATGGCTGCCTGGCCGGTCGTTTACTTATATCAGCGAAAAGAAAGCGGGCGCGCGGGATTCGTCGGGTTTGCGATGGTTTCACTATTCGGCATGGCCCTAACTGTCGGCTTTCCTGCAATTTTGCTGCTTATATACCCCTGGTTAGCCAATCTCGCCATCACGAGTCATACGTTAAATACTGGCCCTATGATCTTCAACTTTTTCTTCGCGATTTCCAGCGGACTCGTTTCGGCAGGAGGAGTCGTCTTCGGAGTCGCAACGATTCGTGCCAAGGTTTTCTCGCGGCAACTTGGCATCGGCTTTATTGTGCTTTCTGTGGCCAGCGCCATCCTTGGCTTCTTGAGCCTGCCTGGCGGCGGCGGAATCCATATGTCCTGGTGGTGGGCAACGACGGGGACATTTGGCGTGCTCGCCTATATGATTGGCATGGCTTGGTACGGCGTCGAACTGCTGTTAAAACTTCGGGGCCAGCCAGCGTCCGAATAACGATTGGCGTAAAAAATAGGCCGGTACAACACCGGCCTATTTTAATGGATGCGTGCTTGGACGCTACTGCTCGATCCAATCGCTAATAGCGTCGAACGACACGCCAGCGCTTGGGTGCAGCGTCAAATCGTGGCCAGTGTCTGGTACCGTTTTGACGGTTAGGCTAGCGGCGGCAGTGTAGTAGGGCGCTTCGTTGCTCTTGACGTTCGCGGCGTTGGTGCAGTCTAGTGCCAGGCCGCAGTACAGGCGGTCTTGTTCGCCCACGATGAGCAGGACCGGGCGGGTAATACTGTTCGTGACGTTAGAACCGGCCGGCACGGCACCGATGGTCTGGCCCTGCGTAAATTCGGTCATAGAGCCGATAGCTTTGTGCGCAAAGTCGTAGGCGATCTCGGCCGGATCAGCAGTCGCAAGGTCGTAGAAACCCTCACGGGCAGTCAGCGTGTCGGTAGTTATCCAGCCGTCGTCCAGATGCCGGCCGGCAAACAGCGCATCCTGATTGGCCGGATGATTCGTCAGTTGGCCGCTCACGAGAGCCGGGCCGACCGCGTGCAAATTGTCGGTCAGGATAAGCCTGGTCGCGTCATTATATTGCGACGTTTCGAGCGCCGAAATGCGAGATCCGTACGAATGGCCAACGAGGTTTACCTGATGGAATGCATGCTCGTAACGCTGGATGATCTGGTGCACGACGTAGGCATCGGCATTCATCGTCACACTGGTGCTCGGCAGCTGGCCGCTCTTGCCGACACCGAGCCGGTCATAATAAAAGACTGCCCGGCCAGCCTGCAGCGTGCGGTTGACATACGAATATTGCGGATAGTTGAAGGCCGAATCCCAGTAAGTGCGGTCGTAGCCAAATCCGTGCACTAGCACATCGATAGAACGGCTGCGGTCAAACTTAAACGGGCTGCAAAACGTTCCGGCAACGTACTGCGTCTTGGCAGCCTTAGGCGCCAGCGCGACAGGCATATGAACCGGCACGCAAACGCCAGCATGCGGCATTGGCGGCGAGTCTGGAGATACCCCCGACGCTAAACTCGGCGTGGCCAGGATTACTCCAAATAATAATGTACTTGCTAGTGTAGTAAATGGCTTTTTCATGTAGTCCCCCTATATATAAGCCTTTGTGACAAAGCAATTTTCCCGCATGTAGCCGTGGCCCGCCTGTGAGAATTACCATTGATTTTTAGATAATATGCTCGTTCGTATACAACGCGTGCACTCCTCGCCGCAGCCAGTGTATACTCATAAGCATGAGCGTTGCATTTGCCATTCGCCGGCCGCTAAAAACCACTGGACTGCTGGCCGCGGTGGCAGTCTTGGCGCTGGCCGCGCTGAGCTACCGCATGCATGCCCAAGTCTCGGGGGCGCCGAATGGCCGCATCGTCTATTTTGCCGGGGACTCAAATAACGACGCCCAAATTTTCGTCATCAACCCAGATGGCAGCGGCAAACAACAGCTCACGCACGACACTCACGAAAACTTCGACCCGGCCGTGTCGCCGGATGGTCGCAAGATTGCCTACGTCGCCGATATCTTTAGCGACGGCAGCACACAGCTGTTCATCATGAACGCCGACGGCACGAATGTCACGCAAATCACCAATGACGACAACTTTGTTATAGATAAGCTGGCCTGGTCGCCCGATGGCAGCAAGCTGGCGCTCATGCGCTCGCCGAGCGATTTTTCGCAGCCCGCGGCAATCTATACGATTAACGCCGATGGCAGCGGCCTGAACCTTGTCGTGCAAGACACGCATTTCGACACGTCCCCCTCGTGGCACCCCAGCGGTACCAAGCTGATTTTTGTATGCAACGACGGCACGCGCGACCAGCTTTGCACCATCAACGCCGATGGCAGCGGCCGCACCCAAATCACTAGCGACAGTAACTACCACGACGGTCCGACCTACTCGCCGGATGGCACGCGCATCGCCTTCACCAAAAACATCAACCCCTACAGCCAAGCAATCAAGATCATGAATGCCGACACCTCTGGCGAGCATACCATCGCAACCAGCGACACTGAAAACGAAAACGTGAGCTGGTCGCCCGATGGCACAAAGCTAGCGTACGACAACCAGGGCGGCACCGGCGGTACGCAACGCGTTTTCTACATCAACGCCGACGGCAGCGGCGAGACGGGCGTAACTCCTGACGGCGACAGCGCCTACGATCCGTCATGGTCGGCCGTACTCACCGATAGCGATGGCGATGGCGCCAGCGACACTACAGAGAGCAACGCGCCAAACAACGGCGATGCCAACAATGACGGTACGCCCGACCAAGACCAAATCAACGTGACCGGTTATGTCAATCCGGTGACCGGCAAGTACACGGTTTTGCAATCCAATTGCGCCTCGAACTGGGGCGTATCGGCTGCGGCGGCGCCCGCCAGCTTTAAAGACGCGGCGTTCAGCTATCCGGCGGGCATCGTCGGCTTTAATGCGACCTGTACGCATGGCGCCACGGCCACCATTACGCTGTATTACTATGGGCTGGACTACTCAAGCACCTTGGTGCTGCGCAAATACAACAACAGCAGCAACCACAGCTACCAGACGGTGTCGGGCGCGGTTTTCTCGTCAGCGACCATTGGCGGACAGGCCGTCACCAAGGTGACGTACCAAATTCAGGACGGCGGACCGCTCGACCAAGACGGCTTGGCTAACGGCGTCATCGTGGACCCGGTGGGCGCCGCATTACCGGCCGTAGGAGCGCCAAACACGGGCCTAGGCGGCAGCAGCAACGCGGCATTACCGCGGTGGTTGCTCGCACCATCCTTGTAGAATAATAAGAGTTCGGCCGGGTTACGCCGCGTGCCGGCAATGACTTGCATGGAGCTTGGCCGGCCGTACACATATTCGACGATGCGTAAGTTGCAGGGCGGGAAGGGCGTGCCGTCTGACCGCACAGACAACAGGTAAGCAAAACTGTGCTGAAATACATCTGTCTGCCAAGCAGTACTGCGCAGCACGTCCACAGGTTGCAGGCAGCCCTGCAACGGAATTACAGCCTGTGCGGCGCGCGGGCTCAGCGCTTTAATGGGCAACACCCGCCAGTAACTGCCGGCCAGCACCGAGACAGGCCGAGCTTGCAGGGCAGCGGCTACCGCAGCGTTACGGCGGGCAAGCTGACTAGCTGCCAGGGAGCGGTCCGTAAAATGCCACACACTCCAGCTGCCTACGAGAATAGAAAGCACGAGGATGCTGGCGGCAATAGCCGCCACCTTCTGCTGCGCCCGATAGCGCCGCGCGGCCGCCGCGAGCGCCACAAACGCGGCAAACAGCCAAATGGCAAGGTAGCGGGCATCGGCCTGGTAGTTGTGCTGCGTAGCAACATAGAGTACGGTTGCCGTGGCCGCGCTGCCCAGGAGCAACAGGCTCAGCTGCGTCGGCCGATCAGCTGGCCCGCGGCCGCCGCTGCCGCGCCGCAGCAAAGCGCCAACGGCAATCGCCAAAATAACCATGACGAGGCCATTCACTGCGGCTGCCAACCACGACCAGCCGCCCATGCCGCCGGTGATGCCGCCGTTCAGCAACAGGGCCTTGCCGGTGTATCCCAACGCCGGCCAAACGCCGTGCCAACTATTCATAAGGCCTTCCGGGCCAGAACCGCCGCCGGCAAAATCTATGCCGAGAGCTCTCAGCACAGGCAGCACCAGCAGAGAGAGCACCGCTGCCGCCACTACCCCTTGTAGACAATTGCGAGCGCTAGGCATGTGCCCGCCCCAGCGGTCCGCGGCGTAAAGCAACGCTGCACTCGCCAGACCCAGCGCAATAAACAATTGGTCGCCGGCAAAGAGGATGCACAGCAACGTGCCAGCAGCCGCCCACTGCCACGTTTTCCAGCCGCGGGCGCGCACCAGCAGCGCCAGTGCCGCAACATACACCACATACTCCAGGTTGCGGCCGGTCAGCAGCGACATATTCAGCGGCGCCGACGTATGCCCTTGCACGAATGCCGGTACCATAGCAAGCACACTGGCCAGGGCCAGGCACATCGTTCCGAACACAAGCGGCCGCCGCTCAATGCGATACAACATCCAGGCAAAAACGGCCACGCAGGCCAGGGCCACCGCTGTGCTCAAAACCAGATAACTCCCCGGCGAATTATGCAGCCGGCCCAGCAGCCAAAATAGCGGCCATTTTAGAAACTGCGCATGGGCCTGCGGAAAGATGGCACCGCGGAAGGTGCGCCCATCCTCAAACAAAAAGCCATCAGCAAATTGATCGGCGTTGTTTTGCTGCAAATGTGCGCCGGCCAAGGCCCAGGCCGCTGTCGAGCCGAACAAAACCAAGCAACAACCGTACATATACAGCCGGGCACGGTCGTGCGCGAGTTCCCTCAATCGTTCCATCTTTTCAGTGTAGCAAGCGGCAACGGTTTTGCGCTGCGGTTTATCGCTTCGTGCGTACGTTGTAGACTATCACTATGAAGATGCGGATATCGAAACGTGGCGCGGGGATCATCTGCCTGGCCGTAGCGCTGGCCGGGGCGGTCGCTGGCGGCGCCGCGTTCTTGCGGCATAGCCCGCACGTCCAGACACAGCCGCCGCGCATAAAGCACGTCGTCACCGAGTCGGCGCCGCCGAGCGAACTGCCCATCACCAAAGCCAGCTACGTTTCTACGGCCGGTCCGCTTGAACCGAGCTACATCAGCCTGCCGACCATCAGCGCCGAAGGCTTTGTGCAAAAGATGGGCATCGACCAGCGCGGCGAGATCGCTACGCCGACCAACGTCAATTTTGCCGGCTGGTACGTCAACAGCGTGCCGCCCGGCCAGCCAGGATTGAGCATTATTGTCGGGCATCTGGATGGGCGCACCAGCCCCGGCATTTTCCTGCATTTGAACAAACTCAAACCCCAAGACACGTTCAGCGTTGCACTCGGCAACGGCACACTGCTCAGTTACAGCGTGCGCACCGTTACCACCACCGATAACGCCCACGCTGTGGCGGCGCTATTCTCACAAGATCCGACGATCAAGAGCCAACTTAACCTCATTACCTGTGGCGGCAGTTTCAGCCGGGCCACGAGCAGCTACGATGCGCGCGTTATCGTGTCGGCCGCGCTCAACTCGAGGTAGTAATTCCGGCAGAAACTTGCTACGGTTTATGCATACTATGCCAGCGCCCAAAAATTTCCGGCACAAAAAAGAGACCGTTCCTGAGTGGCTGCAAAACGCCCGCGACCACGCCACAGATTACTTGCACCGTTTTGCCTTCAATCCCGGCGTCGAGAAGGTGGCGGCCGAGTACGATTCGCATTTCCAGCACATCAAAGACCCGGACCAGCGCCTAGACTATCTGAAAAAACTAGCTGGCGAACACTGGGATTACCGCAAAGGCCGCGAACGCTACGAAATCACCGAAACCTACGAGCTGGATGAGCCTGGAAGCGAGCAAGGCAAGCGCATCTTCGAGGGCGCAGCTATGGCCGAGATGGGCACCAGCTCGCGCGCCACGCTCAAACACTACAGCATCATGGCCGTGCTGGGCGGCGCCAACATGGGGCCGTACAACCGTCTGAAGTACGGCCTGGAGCAAGACATCGCCTACGATATGCTAGCCTACCTCGGCTCGGAGCGCGAACTGCCGTCAGCCGAGAAAGAGGCCGTCAAAAAATACGCCGCCGGTGCCCAAACCGAGTTCGACCTGGGCAAGGGCGCCATTACATCGCTGCTTGGCAAACAGCTAGATGATGAGGGCGAGTACGAGTTTGTGACTTCGGAGTGGCATATCACCCGCCTGCAACGCAGCGACGGTCTACCGATTATTTTGCTAAGCTCGCCGCCGTTCTTGGGCGGCCGCCGCGCCAATACCGCCGACACCTACGACTTTATGCGCCGCCTCGAGCAAGAAGCCTTTAATCCCACTAAAAACATCTTGTTTACCACGGCCGCCATTTACCGCTACGCCCAATATTTTGACGCCATGCGCGAAATCCACCTGCGCACCGGTGTGGATATTGAGGTGCTCGGCTTCGAACCACAGTACGCTGGCATGGAATTTAAACCCACGCAGTTTCTGCAAGAACTCAAAGCCGCCGCCGATGCGAGCGTGCGCCTGCGCGACGCCGTCAGCGGCATCGAAGATAAAAATGACTGGCGCAAGAAGTATTACAACCGCTTCACCCGCAACGAGGCAGACAACCCGGTCAACGCCAAAATCGTCAACGGCTAGGACTTAGGCAATATCAATCCGCGTGAACGGCTCGGCGTGGCGGTAACCGTACGGCGCTCCAAACTTTGCGGACTCGCGGTCGATGCCTTCCTTCATATTCTGGATGCTGAACTGGCTGCCGTGGGCGGCGAGGGCTTGGTACTTCAACTCCAGCGTGTTGCTAATGTCCACCGCATATGTCGGTTCCGTAACACCCATACCAATCAGCAGCAGGGTCGCCGTATTGTGCGGCTCATAGCCGTCGGCGAGCAGCTCGGGGAAAGTCATATGGTCGCGTGCCAGCGGGTACACGGCATCTACGGCCGCTTGGCCGGCCGCGCGGTGGTCTGGGTGATTCACAAAGCCCTGACGCGGGTCATAGAGCACGGCCGGATCCAGCGCAATTACGACGTCTGGCTTCACGCGGCGGATGGCTTTGACTACCTCGCGCTTGACGTCCAGCGTGTTTTCGAGCTCGCCGTCGGGGAAATCACAAAAAAAGACTTCTTTTACGCCAAGCAGGGTCGCGGCCTTGCGTTGTTCATCGCGGCGCAGGTCGCGCAACTTCTCGGTGGTCATCGTGCGGTCGTCACTGCCTTTGCCGCCGTCGGTCAGCACCAGATAATACACCTCCGCGCCCTGCCGAGCGAATGCGGCCATAGCGCCGCCGGCGTAATAGTCCAGATCGTCGGGATGAGCGGCCACGCCCAACACTACTTTTGGTAAAAGCGGAGGAAGGGCTGGTTCATTCATGCCCCTATTCTAGCACGGCAGCAATACCGAGCTTTTTCATAGCCTTACCGCACCGCACCTGTTATGGTAAAAGCATTACTTAAACGGGGGATTAGCATGTTACAGATGAAAGCGGCATTCAGCGGATTTTCGGTAGACGACCTTGCCAAGGCCAAAGCTTTTTACAGCGACACACTAGGCCTAACCGTAGAAGACATGGGCGGTATGGGCGTACAACTGCACCTGCCGAACGGCGGCGAGGTATTCGTGTACGACAAAAAAGACCATCAGCCAGCAACCTATACCATGCTCAACTTTGTGGTAGATGACGTCGAGAAAGCCGTCGACAGTCTGGTCGAGCAAGGCATTACTTTTGAAAAGTACGACGGCATGGGCCAAGACGACAAGGGTATTGCCCGCGGCAAAGACAAAGACATGGGGCCGGACATTGCCTGGTTCAAAGACCCGGCCGGCAACATTCTTGCGGTTTTAGAACAGTAGTAGCTCGCCGCTGGCAATCAGCAGCCCACGCCAATAGCGCCTACGAATACAAGCGGCCAAGCAGCGCAATCATCTCCTCTACCGAGCCGATATGATTGCGTGCGCTTGTGTTGCCCGGCCCAACCTTGAGAGTCCACGCCGTAGAGGGCAGGGCGGTAAACATATCTTCGTCGGTATAATCGTCGCCGGCGGATAGCACAAAATCAGCGTCCGTCTGGTCGAGTAATTCCTTAGCGATGCCGCCCTTGCTAATAGAGCGCGGCTTTATTTCCAAAATCTTGTTGCCCTCAAATACGCCAACATCGGCATCTTTGCCTGATAATGCCACGGTGATGTCGTGTTTTAAGCCCACCTTGCGCACGTAGGCCAGCTCGGGCGTCACACCGCGGTAGTGCCACACCAGGGCAAAGTCTTTTTCTTCTACCGTGGTCCCGGGCGTGCGCTCGGCGTAGCCGGTGAGGATTGGCAGCAAGATGTCTTTTACTTTTTGGAAGTCGACTTGGGCGTGGTGCCATTCGCCCTTTTTGCGTACCCAGGCGCCGTGCTCGGCCACCAGAGTTACCGGCAACGAGCCAAACCAACTCTGCAAGGTGCTGCGGGTGCGGCCGCTAATGATGCAGATATGGTTTTTAGGGTCGGCCGACAGCGCCGCCAATTTTCCCAGTAACCGCCGGCCAGGGCGCGCCTGGTCTTTGGAGACGGGAGACACATAGTCGCGCAGGGTGCCGTCGTAGTCAAGCAAAAACAGCCGTTTTTTGGTGGACTTATATGCGTTCATAAGCTCGCGCTGGGCGTCGCCGCTAAGCGGCTGGGCATTCATGCTGGCGGTTGCCGCCTTGGCACGGCCGAGTTGCTCGATAAAGTCTTGCGCCCAGCGCGTCACCGAATAGCGTGAGATCCGCGCCTGCATCGCCTGCATGGCCCGCCGCTGCTGCGCAACCGGCATCTTGAGCGCCGTTTCGAGTGCCCGCCCGATGTCAGCGCCATCATACGGATTCACCCGGATTGCCTCTGGCAGTTCGTTGGCCGCGCCTGCCATTTCGCTCAAAATGAGCACGCCCGGCCGTTTCTGCTTGCTGGCAACATACTCTTTAGAAACCAGATTCATGCCGTCGCGCAAGGGCGTTACCAGCGCCACATCAGCGGCAACATACAAAGCCACAATCTGTTCAAACGGCAAATTCTTAAATTGATACGATATAGGCGACCACGCCATGGTCGCATACTTGCCGTTAATGCGGCTCACAGTGAGTTCGATGGTATCGCGCAGTTGCTTGTAAGCGTCGACATCGATGCGCGACGGCACGGCCACAACCACCAGCGACACCTTGCCGTGGTATTTCGGCCGGCGCTCCAAAAACTGGTCGAACGCTTCCAGCCGGCCGACAATCCCCTTGGAGTAATCCAGCCGGTCCACCGATATAATCAGCTTCTTGCCCTCGTAGTGTTCGCGCAGCCGTTCGGTCTCTTCTTGCACGGCCGGGTCACTCAGCGCACGCACGAATTTGTCGTAGTCGATGCCTATTGGGAAGGCGTCGGCCATAATCTCGCGCGTGTTGGTCTGTACCAGCCCCAACTTGGTCTCGTACCCCAGCACGTGCAGCACGCTGCTCATAAAATGACGAGTGTAATCGTAGGTATGGAAGCCGACCAGGTCGGCGCCCAGCAGGCCGCGCAAAATCTCGGCGCGCTGCGGCAGCACCCGGAAAATTTCGTACGACGGGAAGGGGATATGCAAGAAAAAACCAATACTGCTTTCTGGCAGCTCCTTGCGCAGCATGCGCGGCAACAGCATAAAGTGATAGTCGTGCACCCAAATGGTGGCGTCCGGCGCGGCATGCCGCTGCACGGCGCGCGCAAACACCCGGCTTACTTCTTTGTACGGCTCCCAGTAGGTCGACTGGTACACGGCGTGATTCTGAAAATAGTGGAACAGCGGCCAAATGGTGGCGTTGGCGTAGCCGTCGTAGTAGCCCGCGATTTGCTTCTTGCTCAAAAACACCGGCGCGCAGTCGTATTTGCGCAGCTCGCGGGTAATGAGCCGCTTGTCGGCCGCCGTCAGGTCATCCGACGCTATACCCGGCCAGCCCAGCCAGATGTGCTCACGTCCCATAGCCGCCGAAGACATAGCCGTAGCCAAACCGCCGCTGCTCGGGTTAAAGCTCAGCTTACCATTCTCCTTGGTCACGTTAACCGGCAGGCGATTAGATACAATAACAAAAGAACGTTTGTGTGCAGTGCCTCGCGTGTCTCCCATTTGCGACAAGTATGGCCTCAGCATTCCCGCGAAACAGTCAAAGATATTACAGCAATAGCGGTCATAGCTGCATTATAGCGCGTTATGCAACGCCTTTATTCAATATGGGTAATAACTGCCGCGATTCGCTGGCGGCTCGGCGACACTATTTCGCAGAGGTCGCTGACGCGTTTGCCGATCAAACATTGTCCGAGCGGGCTTTCGTCGGAAATTTTGCCGCCCATCGGGTCAGCCTCTACTGCGCCTACAATAGTGTAGGTTTGCTCGCTGTTGCCCAGGCGCAGCCGCACCCGCGAACCCAGCGACACCGCGTCGCTGCGCCGCGGCCGGGGGATAATACTGGCCATGCCGATGATGCGCTCCAGCAGGTCGATCTGTCCGTCCAGCTCCGCCGCCTGGTTTTGATTAATGGTCAGTGTTGAATCTTCCAGGGCGCCGATGTCAGTACTCTGGGAGGTAATGTCGCGCATTTCGCCTGCCACCTCCATGCGCTTGCGTTTGAGAGCGTCAAGCTGCCGCCGCAACTCAGTGACACCCTGCGGCGTAATGCTATACCGCTTCGGCTCCAGGCCGCTAATTATAATCATAGGTTTTTGCTCCTTTTCACATACACATGTAAACAGTAGCGCATCGCAAAAAGTGAAAACTGTGTGAATTCTAACGATTGGGCGCGGGGCCGCGATTTACCGCGCCAGTTCGATATTGTCGAAGCTGTCTTCGCCCAGCAGCCGCTCGAGTTTGCTCTTGTCGATGGCGTATTGGTGCGTGCTGTAGCGCAACACTTTTTCGGCCTTGAGTTTGGTGAGCTCGTTGGTGGTGGTTTCGCGCGTTAGCCCCACCAAGCCGGCAATAACGCTGTGCGTGAGCTTAATACTGACCACATACATGCCGGGTTTGACTTCGCGTCCATAGCGGAACAACAGATAGTAGAGCGTGAACATGATTTTCTCTCGTGCCCGCGACTGCTCCAGCGCGGTGATGCGCATCAGCAGGCCGGTGTAGCGATTTACAAAATAATTCAAAACCGATTGCTGCAATTCGGGAGTGGTATTGAGCTGCAACAGCAGCTCCTCGCGCGACAGTGCAAGCACCTCGCAATCGCTGAGCGCCTCGCAGTAGTACAGCGTATGAGTGGCTTTATGGAAAATCCACGGCACCGGAAATATATCACCCGGCGTTTCGAAAGTGGCAATCTGCTCCTCGCCGGCCGCGTTGATGCTATACACTTTGACCACGCCTTTTAGTACAACGTACGCCGTACGCGGCACCTCGCCTTGATATAGCAAAATAGCATGTCGTTTAAAAACGCGTTTGGTCGAATGTGGTGTCAGGTAGGTAATAATATCGCGCATAACGCTACCAAAAGGAAAGTGACCCTCTTTATTGTACACCGCTTAACTGTCCCGGCGGACAATCCTACCCTAATGCAGCGATGTTAAATGAATCTGAAACGCTCCCGGGCCGTTACTGGTACGAAACATACCACGGCTGCGGTGCAATCTGCATCGTTGCCGCCGGATCGAGCATCGGCGAATCCTTCATGTAGAAATTCTTCCAGCCGAATTCGACGTTTGGCGGCGGAGAGGCGGTGATGGCCTGCCAGGTGTTTTGCTTGGCCGGTTGGTCGCCCTGGCCGTCCATCTGAATGACAAAAGCCAGCTCCGGATGCGCGGTGTTTAAAAGTTCGCGGCTGGGCAGCATGTCGAGGCGGAACTGATGCAGCACGAACAGTTTTTGCGGCAGATGCTCGGTGGCCACCAGGCTAGACAGCCAGCTAGCCACGCCGTTGACTTCGTCGATGCCAACTGAACCAATCTGTTCCAGCGGCCGCTGCGACTGGGTGAGTCGCCACTCCGGGTCGAGCGCCAGGCCGACATTCGGCTCGCGCAGCACGGTCTCGTACTGCTTGGCCTGACTCAGAAAGTCGCTGCGGCCGGGCTGGAGATCGATCACCACATACATGCCGGCATCGCGCGCGGCGTGCACCCAGTCCATAATTTTGGCCGGGTCAACTTCACGCGAGTAGTCGCCGTTTTCGGTGGGGGTGCCAGAAGCAACCGTGGCAATAATCTCGAATGCCGGCAGGATGGGTTGCGACGACAGCGGCCGATAGGGATCGGCAACTTGTTTGGCCCGGCTCACGGCATCGGCTATGCCTTGTTGGCCCAACGCGCCAAGCGCCGGTTCGTCCGGTGATCCGTACAACGCTACAAACCGGTAAGCGCCGGCCAACACCCGGCCGCCAGCCGGAAAAGTGTAGGGCGGAGGAGGCGGAGGCAACCGTTTGTGCGCGGCGTGCGCCAACACGACCGCCGGTTTCGGCGGCAGCGGGCGCCACAGCCAGCCAGTCGCAAAGCCGCCCAGTGCACAAAAGCCAGCCACAACGCACACCGCGAGTGCGCCTCCAACCTGCCGCGGCGCTTTCGGGCCGTCCGTTTGCTCCTGCATGTTACCCTCTTACTAACACCTTGCAGTATACCATGACGGCGGTCGCTTATTGTACGACAAGCAATGTGGTATAATACGGGTGCTAGAAACGCGCTGCTGAATTAACAGTTCTAGATCAGTATTAAAAGAAGTCGCTTGAGGAGCAGCTAACTGGACGCCAACAACCGCCAGCTTACCTCTAAGCAAGAAAGAGGATAAGCCACTAATGGCAAACAAATTATTTGTCGGCTCGTTGAGCTACAGCGTGAACGACGACCAACTGTCCGAGGCTTTTGCCCCGTTTGGTACAGTTGTGTCTGCTAAGGTCATCATGGACCGCGACACTGGCCGCAGCAAAGGCTTTGGCTTTGTAGAAATGAGCACCGACGAAGAGGCCCAGGCCGCTATCAAGGGTGTGGACGGCAAGGAAATCGGCGGCCGCGCCGTAGCCGTGAGCGAAGCTCGCCCGCAGGAAAAGCGTGAACGCCGTTCCTTCGGCGGCGACCGCGGCGACAACGGCGGCAACCGTTACTAAAGCTGCATATTGCCTGAAAGACGCTCCCTCCGGGGGGCGTCTTTTATATTGCGCCCAGCAAACGTCCAGCATCAGTTGCGACAATCAGCTCAAATAGTAACTGAGAAAGGACGTTATGAACGTACTCACCCGCGGCATCCGGAATGCTTTCCGCAATGTCATCCGCACTCTTTCTATAGTGGTTATACTGGGGCTGAGCGTGGGGTTGGCGCTAGCCATGCTCATCGCCAACAAGGCGGTGAGCCAAAAGATCACCTCCGTGCAGGGGTCGGTCGGCAACACCGTAAGCGTATCGCCAGCCGGCGTGCGCGGCTTTGAAGGCGGTGGTGACGCCCTGACCGCCGACGAACTAAAAAACGTGAAGAACATCGCGCACGTCACGTCAGTGACCGAAAGCCTGAATGACCGGCTAACTACCGACAATACTAATCTGGTGTCGGCCATCGACGCTGGTAGCTTAGGCAAACGCTTCGCCGCCAACAACGGGCAGCGCTTTGAGATACGCACCTTTGGCAGTGGCGACGGCGCGCCAAACGTCAGCTTCACACCGCCGGTTACCGTAAACGGCACCACTGACCCCTCGAACCTGTCGATCGGCGAAGGCGGCGGTGGCAGCTTTAAGCTCATCGGCGGTAAGATCTTTAGCGGCACCAGCACCGACAATACCGCACTGGTCGGCAAGACCCTGGCCGCCAAAAACAATCTAAAGGTCGGCTCCATATTTACCGCATATGGCGCCACCATTACGGTGTCTGGTATTTTTGACGCCGGCAATAGCTTTGCCGACAATCAGGTCATCATGCCGCTGGCGACCGTGCAAAAATTGTCCGACCAAGCCGGCGCCATCACCGCGGCCAGCGTCAAAGTTGACTCAGTGACTAACATCGACAGCGTCACTACTGCCGTGCAAAAGCAGCTGGGCGACAAAGCCGACGTAGTGAACGAGGCCGAGTCGGCCAAGCAGGCAATCGCACCGCTGAAGAACATCCAGACTATTTCGCTCTACAGTCTCATCGGTGCGGTTACGGCCGGCGCGGTCATCATCTTGCTGACCATGGTCATGATTGTGCGCGAACGCCGCCGCGAGATCGGCGTCATTAAGGCCATCGGCGCCTCTAACCTCAACGTCATGACGCAATTTATGGTCGAAGCGATTACACTCACCGTTATGGCCGCAATCATCGGCATCGGCCTGGGCGTAGTGGCCGGCAATCCGCTAACTAGGCTGCTGGTCAATAACAGCACCGACAATGGCGGCCCGTCGTTTGGAGCCGGGCCGGGGCCGGGCGTTCGCACCGTCTTTCGGGGCGTGGGCGGCGGCATTCATAACATCAGCGCCACGGTGGGCTGGGATATCATTCTCTACGGCCTGGGCGCGGCCATAATTATCGCTGTCGTGGGCAGCGCGCTGGCCTCGTTCTTTATTGCCAAAATCCGCCCGTCGGAAGTAATGCGTGCCGAGTAGAAAGGAACATATATGTTGCAAGTAAAAGATCTGACCCGCACCTTTAAATCCGGCGACGCCATCGTGACCGCCGTGGATCACGTCAACTTCACCCTACCCGAGGGGCAATTCGCCTCAGTTATCGGCAAGAGCGGTAGCGGCAAGAGCACGCTGCTCAGCCTGCTGGGCGCACTCGACAAGCCCACCGGCGGCAGCATCGAAGTCGACAAAAAAGACATCACCAAGCTGCACGATCACCAGCTTATCGCTTACCGCTGCCAAAAAATCGGCTTTATCTTTCAGAGCTACAATCTGGTGCCGAACTTGAGCGCGCTCGAAAACGTCATGCTACCCATGGAATTCGCCAAAGTGCCCAAAGCCCAGCGTCTGGCGCGGGCCAAATCGCTGCTCAACCAGGTGGAAATCGACGCCAACCAGCAAGCCCGCAAACCCGGACGGCTCAGCGGCGGTCAGCAACAGCGCGTGGCTATTGCCCGGGCGCTGGCCAATAAGCCCAAGGTCATCTTGGCCGACGAGCCCACCGGCAACCTCGACGAGCAGACCGGCAAGATGATCTTTGAACTGCTGCATAAGCTGAGCCGCTCCGAAAACACCACTATCATCGTGGTCACCCACGACCTGTCAATCGCGGGCAAAACTGATAAAACGTTCCGCTTGTCCGATGGAAAGCTCACGGAGGTATAGCATGGAACCATCCCACACCAAGTCAGGGTCAAACAATAAAGGTTTTTACCTGGGCATCGCTGCCGTAGTCCTGGTGCTGGCGGCCGGCATCGGCGGCTTCTTAGACGGTGTACATTACGGCAAGCAGCACGCCACAGCCAGTGGCACTGCTAATACACTGGGCGCCGACGGCAACGGCCCGCTGACGCGCCGCTTTGGCAACGGCCCCGGCGGCGGGGGCGGCACTTTCCGCAGCAGCGGCGGCCTGGGCAGCGTCACGGCCATTTCAGCGTCCAGCATAACAATAAAAAACGACCGCGACGGCACCACCAAAACATACGCCATTACCAGCTCAACGCAGATTGAGAAGGACGGCACGATTGGTGCCTACACCGACATCACCGTTGGTGCCACGGCTATAGTCACACCCGACAGCGCCAACGAAGACAACGCGCTGCGCATCACCCTCATGCCCGCCAGTTTCAGCGGCGGCGCCGGGAACTACCAGATCCAAACGAACTAGTCTTTGTCGTGATGAGCGGCATGAGCCGGTGCGTCATGCGCCGGCTTTTTTGCGGCAAAAAATTGGCGCACCTGGAACAAAAAGTAAGCGCCGATCACCGAGCCAATCGCGGCGCCGATAAAGCCGCTCAGCACATCCACGCCAGACAATAAGCGCACGATGGCATACGCCGCGTTAATAAGAGCCGCGTAGTACAACAAATTCCAGCCGCTCTTATCCATTTGCTTGAGCCTCGGCGTGGCCAACAGCAGCAGCACGGCCGCGGCAGCCGAAGCCAAGAATGCCAGCCAATAGAACAAGCCCAGATGCGTCGCCGGCGCCGCAGCTCCGTAGACATTCGAAAGATAGGTGTTGTAGGCTTGGTCGACCGTGGCCACCAAGTGTCCGAGGTGCCACAGTATCCACACCGCCCACAGCTGCGCCACGCCCACAACCAGCGCAATCCACCACAGCGCGCCCGCCAGACTCTTTTTTAGATCGGCCGGCAGCTGCACCGGCGCTTTTTTATGCAGCCACTCGTCGAGTTGTGCTTCAAGTTTGTCCAGAGAACCCATAGGAAATCCCCCACTTAGTCTTATGAGCTAAGCATAGCCCTGAGTTCCGGACGATGCAAGCCGTGGCTGGCCGCTATTGGCCGCGAGCTAAAAGTGCTCGCGAATGTGCGAAAAGCTGTAGTCCCAGTCGGCGTCAGACTTTTTGTGCGGGTTAAAGATATTTTCCGGGTCAAAAATGTGCTTCACCTCTTTGAAATAGCCAAGCACTTCGCGGCCGAACTGCTCCTCTAGCCATGGCCCGCGGACCAGACCGTCGTTGTGCTCGCCGCTCAGCGAACCTTTGTACTTCAAAACCAGCGTATCCACCTCTTTCATAGCCGGCAGCAGCTTGGCGCGCTCCTTTTTCTCCTCGATCTTCATGAGTGGAATGATGTGGAAGTTGCCGTCGCCCATGTGGCCCTGAATGGTGGCCAGCAGCTTGTACTTCTTCACGATCTTGCGCAAGCGGGGCAGAAATTCGGTCAGATACTCGGGGTTCACCACCAGATCGTCGATGAACGGCGCGGTGTGCTTGTCTTTGACTTTTTTGCGCAGCAAGTTGAAGGCGTGGCGGCGCATAATCCAAAACTTCTCGCTTTTACCTTCAGTGGCGTCTTCTTCGAATCCGTTAATTTCGTAGCGGGCGTGGTACTGCTTTAGGTCGCGGTGCAGCGCTTTAATCTGCTCGCGCACTTCGTCTTCGGTTTGGCCGTTGAACTCTACCATCAGAATCATTTTGGGGATACCGCGCAGCAGCTGGAAGCCGTCAGGTATCAAGCTAAACAGCAGGTGAATGAACTTTTTGAGCCCAAGCATTTTGAGGAAGTACGGCATAAACCTGATCGTCAGCAACAGCGTAGCGTCGTCGAAGCATTCCATGGTCGCCGGCTTGTACTCGAGCACCCTGGGGATAATCTGGCCCAACGCGTCGATATCGCGCAAAAACAGCACCAGCAAGCCGGAGTGCGGACGGTGCGGCACCAGCTTAAACTTGATGTCGGTAGTAAAGCCCAGCGTGCCCTGGCTGCCCACAATCAATTTCTCCATGTTAAACACGCCGCTGTCGCGGTCCCAGACGTCCCACAGATTGTAGCCCATAGAGTTTTTGGACACGTTCGGCTTGGCGGCCTTAATCTTGTCATAATGTTTTTCGCACAGCTCAAACAGTCGCTTGTACAGCTGGCCCTCAAACGTCTTTTGCCCCATTTTGGCCACCAGCTCGCGGCGGTTTAAGGGCTTAACGGTATATTCGTTGCCATCGGCGAACACGACCTTTAGTTCCTTCACAAAATTTTCGGTCTTGCCGTATTCTAACGATTTCTCGCCGCCGGAGTTGTTGTTGACCATGCCGCCGATGGTACAGAGATCGCGCGACGCCGGATAGCTCGGCATCAGCGCGTCGTGCTTTAGCGTTTCTGCTTCAAAGTCGCGGTAAAACACACCGGGCTGGGCGTGGGCTTCGGTAGAAGTCACGTTTTCAATTTTGGTGAAGTGCTTGTTGAAATCAACAATGACGCTATCGTTAACCGCGCCGCCGGACATGTCGGTGCCGGCTGAGCGCGCCGTAACCGACAACCCGGGCATGTGCTTTTTGTGGTCGGCCACTAGCTTAATGAGCTTTTGCACGTCGGCGCTGGTTTTGGGCATCACCACCAGCTGCGGCACCACCTCGAACAGGGAAGCGTCGTGGCTGTAAAACTGGGTCGTTTCGGCGCTGTCATCGATCTCGCCGCTAAACCCGGCAGCGGCTAACTGCTGCTTAAAATCATCCATGCTTTAAGCTTAAGCATTCTCTGGTGTGTGTGCAAGAGCATCGCGCATATCGGCCTGAAGATCGGCTAGCAGCTGCTTGGCTTTTTCGGTATCCTCGCTGTGGATGAATATGTGGTCGGTGACATAGGCGCCCTGCACATACACCCCAACATTATTCGGCGACAGCCGGTCCAGAATGGTCAGCAAGTAGCCGGTGCAGGTTTCGTCAACCTTGCAAAAAACCTCAGAAAGAGGGGCCAACATAGGCCGCTCGCCAAACGCCGGCACAAACACCGCTTCCCAGGTTGCCTGGGTCACGATGACCGACACCTCAGAACTGTCGCGGATAATTTGCATATACGGGTCGCTCGCTTCGGCTATGAGCCGGGCGGCCTTGGCGTACTCGTCGAGCGGCAAGCTAGCCAGCACGTACGGACCGTCGTCTATAACAAATTCGGTGCGGGCGATAGTGTCGGCCAGTAGGTGTTTATCGAAAGTGCCCATTAGTTACCATCCTTTTTAACTAATTCTTTATATACCGCTTCAAACTTTTGCCAGACGCGGTCTTCGATTTCGATTTCGTCCGTTTCGAGCACATGCTGCTTGTAGCGCTGGCCCTTGTAGCCGGGCACGCGCACTTCGCTGAAGCCCTCGGCCGGCTCCACGGCCTCAATGTCTTGGGCCAGTTTGGTGGTTTGCGCTTTAAAGTCGTCGAGCGGCCCAAAGGCGGCCGGGTCAATCGCAATGAGGAAGCCGCCCATGTCGGCCTCTTCTTTTTGCAGCAAACCGGACTTAGCACGCACGAGCGCGCCGGCCATCACTTCCAGCAACAGATTTATGGCGTAGCCACGATGTTCGCCAAAAGGAACGATCGCCACAGCCACGGACGGGTCGGTGGTCCAGTTGCCCTCTTTGTCCAGATATGAACGTTCCGGCAACGTGTCACCGCGTTCACCGGCGATGCGGATACTGCCCCAGGGGTACTTGGCGGTCGCTGCGTCGAAGACAATAGGCATGTCGTTAGTGGGGATGCCGTAGGCAAATGGGTTCGTGCCCATAATATCTTTTTTGCCGCCGTAGGGCACCACGCTTTGTGGGCCGCCCGTGCCAGAGACCAGTCCAACCAAGTCCTCGGCGGCAATTAGCCGGGCAAATACCTCGGGCATACTCTGATAGCCACCGTTGTAGAGGCCAATAATAGCAATACCTTGCCCGCGCGCCATATCGCAGAGCAGGGGGATAAGCTCCAAGCTCACCAGGCCCTCATCGCGGCCGTTACAATTCACTAGTTTCAGAGCCGGCTTGTCTACCTCGACCTTGTGTTTCTTGCCTTTCGATTCGCGCAGCGTGTCCAGTGCCAAATTTACTTCGTCCAGCCCAGAAAAAAAATTGTGGTGCAGATCTTGCTCTAAATTCAGCGTCGCCACGGCGTCAATGTCTTCCTGGCTCGCACCGGATGTGGCCAGTACTTCTTTGTATTTACGGACAACTTCAGAAAACGAAACTTTCATGCATGCTCCTTATCAGTCAAATATAGCATCAAAACAAAATCACGGGCCAGTCATGGGCCCGTGATTTGTATCTTTCTCTTGTCGTGCTTTTTAGGCGAACAGCGGCTCCACCACGCTGCGGCTGTAGGCCGACTCCAGTTGGCGCCAGGTACCCTCTTCAATACGAATGGTACCTTCGCTGGCCGGCGAGGCGTGTTCAACCGCCTTCAGCACCGGCGCAAGCTCCTTCGGGCCGCTCAAACGCTGCAATCCCATTGCCGGCGTCCCGATGGTCATAACGGCGCTCACATCTTCGGGCGTCCCACCCGTAGTTGCCAAAATTTCCTTGAGCATCGCTCGCACTTCCATGACTTCTACGTTCCTCATAAGGGCCTCCCGAGACCGTTATTTAATGACTTAGCTTTTAATGTGTTTACATGTTCAGTATTTATGAACGGAACATAATGTGCTAAATTGTTCACCATGACGAACAACAAGGACATGATCTTGCAGCGACTGAAGGCCTTGAATTTAAGCGCCGACGAAGCGCATATCTATCTCGAGCTACTAAAAGGCCCGGCAACGCACCTAAAACTGGCGCGTTCCACCGGCATTAATCGCAGTAAAGTGTACCGATTGGCCGACCAGCTGGAAAAACGCAGCCTGGTGAGTACTCGCACTGACGACCGCGGTACATTTCTGATCGCCTCCGATCCGGCCACGCTTGAGGTAGAGCTAGTGACCGAAGAAGAGAACGTCAAACAAAAGCGCCAGGCCTTTGAAAGCCTGCTGCCGGTGTTAAATCTACTAAAAGACAATGACGCCAGCAGTTTTATTGTGCATACCTACGAAGGCGAAGAAGGGTTCAAGCAAATGCTGTGGCACGAGCTAAAAACTCGCGGCGAAATCCTGATGTTTGGCCGCGCCAGTTTGCGCGACCTCATTACCAGCCAGCGCTGGATTAGCCAACACCAAGAACGCATGGCGCAAGCCAACTACAACGACCAATCGGTGCGCGTACTGGTAAACCCCGGCGAGGACAGCAAAATCTTCACGTTTGCCACAAACTATCAGTTCCGCGTGCTCACGCCGGACGAGCTGCTGCTCGAAAATCAGATCACCACCTATAACGATACCGTTGCCATCTACCATTGGCGCCACCAGCAAAAGGTCGGCGTCGAAATCGTGAACGAAACGCTAGCTCAGACCTTCCGCCAAATGTTCACCCACTACTGGGAACTGGCGCGCACTCCCTAACTCGGCCGGCTCGGGCTCGGCCACCTGGGCAAAGACCTCTTTAAGCCGCACCAGAGCGCGGTTGAATTTGTCGGTGTCGCGGGCCAGGGCGACGCGAATGTAACAATCGCCGCCATTACCGTCTTGGTCGGTGCCGCCATTCCAGTAAAAATGCTGGCCGGGCAGCACAAAAATACCGTTTGCTTTTAGAAGTGCGCAAAGGGCATCGGCCCTCATGCCGTTCGTGATCTTGAGCCAGGCAACACTCGTAAAGCCTTTTTCGCGCGGCGTCAGGAAGCTGCCCTCGAGTGCCTGGTACAGCGCACGCCGGTTGGTGGCGACTACGCCTTTCGCGGTCTTCAGGTTGTCGGCGGCCGACACTTTAATAAATTCTGTTAAAAACCGCACTACGACGGTGGAGTGGTGATACAAAAAATCGGTGTAGATGTCGAACACATCCTTGTAAATGTTGCTGGAAACGGCCAGCAACGATACTTTTAGCTCTTTCGTCGGCCAGGTCTTACCGGTGTCTTCGATGAGGATATAATCGATGCCGCTTTCTTGCAACAGCCCATATTCGTCGAAGATGAAGTCGGGGTCTTTGTAGGCGCGGAACGACGAGTCGATGATCAGCAGGCGGTGCTCACGCTTGCAGAAGTCAACCAACTTTTTAAAAATTTCTGGCGTGTAAGTAATGCCGGTAGGATTGTTGGGCGACACAATACATATGGCCTTGCTCTTGATAGTCGGCAACAGCTCGTCGATATTTTCGGCCTCAAGGTAGTGGTCAGGCAAGGATTCCAACGGCACTTTGTGGCGCTTAAACATATTGGCGAGATTGTCAAAGCACGGCTCAATCAGCGCCAGATCCAGGCCAGCCATACGGACATAGTTGGCGGTTACCTCGAGGCTGAGCGAAGCGCTCGATAGGAATAAGTACTTGGTCTTGTCAGCATTGATAGTTTGGCGGTACATGCCATAAAAAGCGTCCACGTATGCACGCTCTACTTCCGATTGGCGTTCACGCTCTACACTGAGGAAGATGTCACTGAGTCGTTCCGCCACCTTACGCTCGTTTTCATCAAGAGACCTATGAACATGACCATCGGTAAAGTTAAAGACCTCAGGCAGAGAACGAATCTGCAACTGGGTCAGATCTTTAGCCATGCGGTATATTCTACCACTACCTGGCCGAAGTAAATATAGATTTCATTACCATTTTTTAAGATTTTTATTTTTTGTCGTCGTGAGACCACATAACAACTTCGCCATCATCGGGTTTGTCGTCATTTTTTGGCGGCCGTTCTTGCGGCTTCGGGTCTTCTGGCGGCACCCACGGCGTAGGGGGCGCGGCCGGAATGCTGGGCGCGACAGGAGCAGGGACGGGCGCCGGCGGCATCACCGGGGCGGGCGCCGCACTAGTCGGACTCGTGCCGGTCTCGGGTTCGCCCAAGTTAAACGTAACGATCAGCGGGTAATGATCGGAGATGGCGTCGGTCAAGTCGGTCTTGGCGAGTTCAACCTTGCTCACCAGCGGCGCCAAATCAGGCGACACAAACATGTAGTCAACGCGCACTGGCACCTCGTGATCCTTGTCCTGATTGAAGGCGCTCGGCACCGTGGGCTGGAATTGGCCGGCGGCCGCAAACACGTCAACATAGCCGGCAGCCAGCAGGCGATCGATCACCCTGAGCTCCAGCGATTGCGTGCCAAATTTGCTGATGCCTTTGGCTTGCAGCTGGGCGAGCAGCTCCGGCGGGTAATTATCTTGGCGGCTCAGGCTGTTGAAGTCGCCGGTGATGATCGTAGGCTGGCCAGGCTGCAAACCGGACAGCAGGCGAGCAATCTCGCGGTCGCGCGATTCCTCTTTCCACGGGTCGAGATGGGCGTTCACGATGGTTACATCGCGATCGCCCAGCCGCACCTTAATTTCGAGGGCAGCGTGCCAAAAGGCCTCGGCGTGCAGCTTGCGGTCGATAATGGCGTGCTTGCTGACGGTCGCCAGTTTATATTCGGTATTGCTGTTGCCGTAGGCAAAGCCCACGAACAAGACCTTGTCGGTAAAATCTTTGAGGCGGGCGAAATCGTTGTCCTCCCAGCCGTTAATTTCTTGCAAACAAATCACATCCAGCTGGGATGTCCGCACGAACTCGACGAGGCGGTTATAAGACCCTCCAGCCCCTTCAAAGAGGTTATATGTGGCGACGCGCACACTCATATGGATAATGGTAGCATACGCTGTAGGGATTGCGAGCGTATGCAGAATGGAGTTTAATCGGAGTAATGAACATTAGCCGGATCACCAAGCGCATCGACTCATGGCAGCAACGCCACGTGGCCGTCGCTTTTGTGCATGCGGTGATCAAAAAATACAGCGAAGACAACGGCGGCTACCAGGCCGCGCTGCTGACGTACTATGGCTTTTTGTCGCTGTTTCCGCTGCTTTTGGTACTGGTGACGGTGCTGCAGCTGTGGTTTCACAACGACCCGGCCCTCAGAAATGAAATCAGTGTCAGCGTCGGGCACTTCTTCCCGCTACTGGGTACGCAGCTGTCGCGCGAAATCCACGGCCTGCGCAACGCCGGGCTGGGGCTAATTATCGGCCTGCTTATTACACTGTACGGCGCCCGCGGCGCAGCTGACGCCTTCCGCTATGCACTCGACAATATGTGGCAGATTCCGCGCGACAAGCGCGCCGGATTCCCGAAAAGCATGCTGCACTCGCTGGCCATTATGTGCGCTGGGCTGGCTGGCTTTGCGGCCACGGGCGCGGTGTCCGGCTTTACGGCGGCGCTCGGCCATGCCGTGTGGGTAAAGGCGCTGGCCAATGTGCTCGGTTTCCTCATTTTGACCTTCATGCTCGGCTACGCGTTCCGTATCGCCACCAGCGGACGCATCCGCTATCGCTACATGCTGCTTGGCGCGGCGATTGCGGCGTTCATTATGCAGCTATTGCTGAGTTTCGGCAGCGTTATTTTATCGCACCAATTGCAGCACCTAGACTCGGTATACGGTACGTTCGCCGTGGTACTGGGCCTGCTGTTTTGGATGTATCTGTTGGCGCAGGTCATTATGTACGCCGCCGAGATCGACACCGTGCGGCATTTCCATCTATGGCCGCGCACCTTCAGTGGCAATTTGCGCACCGAGGCCGACCGCCAGGCCTACAAACTCTACGCCCAGCGCGAAAAATATGTAGAGAAAGAGCACATCGGCGTGCGCTTCAGCAAGTAAGCACTAGCTCCACCGAAAGCTTGCTGTATAATGCGAACCATGAGCACAACCCAAAAAACAAAAATATTGATCGTGGGCGGTGGCTTTGGCGGCGTAAAAGCTGCGCTAGAGCTAAGCCGCTGCGACAGCTGCGACGTCACGCTGGTGAGCGATCATGGCCATTTCCGGTACTATCCGGGGCTGTACCACGCCGCTACCGGCGGCCGGCGCGCCGGCTCGCGCATCCGGTTGAGCACTATTCTCGAAGGGCGCAAGGTGCACTTTGAACGGGCCACCGTCACCAAAGTGGACCGTCAGAAAAAAGAAATTGTCACCGAAGACGGCAAGCACTTGCCGTACGACACGCTCATTTTGGGGCTGGGTAATGTCACCAACTACTTCGGCATCAAGGGCCTGGCCGAGTACTCCTTCGGCATAAAGTCGACCGAGGAAGTTGAGCGCTTCAAAAAGCACGTGCACGAGCAATTCGCCAAAGAGGGCGCGCCCGATCTCAACTACGTCATTGTGGGCGGCGGCCCGACCGGCATCGAACTAGCCGGCGCGCTGCCAGGTTATCTGAACGGCGTAATGAAACGCCACGGGGTACCCAAGACCAAGCTGAACATCATGCTCGTAGAAGCGGCGCCGGTGCTACTGCCGCGCTCGCCGCAAAGCATCCAGCAAGCGGTGATGCGCCGCTTAACCCATCTGGGCGTCCAAGTTATGACTGGCACCGCCGTTGGCGGCCAAACCGGCGACATGCTCATGGCTGGCGACAAGCCGCTCAAGACCCGCACCGTTGTCTGGACGGCCGGCGTAACCAATAACCCGTTTTTTAAAGAGAATAACTTCCGCCTGACCGACCGCGGCAAAGTCGAAGTCGATGAATACCTGCAAACCGAGCAAGACATTTTCATCGTGGGCGACAACGCCAACACACCGTTTAGCGGCATGGCCCAAACTGCACTGTACGATGCCGAATTCGTGGCCCAAAACATCTGCCGCAAGCTGGACGGCAAGACGCCCAAGAGTTACACACCCAAGAAGCCTATTTCCGTTATTCCGGTCGGGCCGCGCTGGGCCGCAGTAGAGTGGGGCAAGGCAACCTTCGCTGGCATGCTCGGCGGATTCATCCATGTATTTGTCGATCTCATTGGCTTCCACGATCTGCAGAACTGGCCGGCCGCCGGCGCCCAGTGGATTCGCAGCAAGGGCGAATCCGACGCCGAAATCTGCCCGACCTGCGCCAAAAAATAACTCCGCTCGATCAGGGTATTTGCAAGTGCCGCCAAATGCGTGCACTATAGTGAGACCATGGACAAATTAGGGTTTGAGCAACAGCTTATACAACGGCGGCGGGAGCTATTTGACCCGGTGCGTACGCAGCTGATCGCGTACGCTGGAGCGCCAAATTCTTTCGTAGCAATTGTTGGAGGCACGCCTGGCCTGGCGCGCACCGACTATACCATCACGGCATTCAGCGCCTCGAACGATCCTACCGACAGCAGCGAACCGCTACTGTTCAAGGCGTTGCCCGTCGTGGCATCCGACCCCGGAATGACCCGCTACCACTTCACGGGCGTACAGCATCACGGCGAGCCGTTTGTCGCGGAAATACCGGCAAACTACCCGGACGCCCCCATCATTATCGCCGCTGGCACCGAAGACGACCAGGAGGCGACTCGGCTCGAGCTGGAGGACCCGGAGGCGTTGGCGGAGTGGGGCAGCCTGCAAATGGGCGCGGTCAACCCATCGCCGTCGCGGCTGTCTGAGTTAGGCGGTTACATAACTATCCACAGCACCGTGCTTGGCTACCCGGCAAATGTCATCTATTATCCCGACGGAACGGAGGCCATCAATGGACTATAGGCAGGCATTGGCCCAACTCAACGACGCGCAGCGTCTGGCCGTCACCACCACCGACGGACCAGTGTTGGTCATCGCCGGGCCGGGCACCGGCAAGACACAGCTGCTCACGACGCGCATCGCCCATATTCTGGCCACTACCGATACATTGCCGCAGAATATTTTGTGTCTGACATTTACCGATTCGGCCGCCCAGACTATGCGCGAGCGGCTTACCAACATGATCGGCAGCAAGGCCGCCTACGACGTTACTATCAGCACCTATCACGCTTTTGGTTCTGATATTATCCGCCGCTATCCCGACTACTTTACGACCGATGCCGTGCAAGAGCCTATCGACGACCTTGGCATCGACCGCGTCTTTCGGAGCATCATTGCCGGGCTGCCGTACAGCAACCCGCTCAAATACTCCGATAACTACTTACCGGATATAAAAACACTGGTCAGCGACGCCAAGCGCGCGCTGCTGAGCCCGGACGACCTGCGGGCCGTCGCCAACAATAACCTACGTTTCATTGCAAAAACAAGCCCCATTGCAAGCAAAACGCTCGGCGGCGTAATCCGCATCGACAAAAAGGCACTGCCGCTCTTTCGGCAGTTGCTCGAACAGGTGAAGGGCGAGGGCGGCGACCTGGCTGCGCAGTTCCAAAAAGAACTCGAAGCAGCCGTTGCGGCCGCCGAGGAATCCGGCAAAACCAACACCCTTACCGCCTGGAAAAACGCCTGGCTGGCCAAAAATACCGATGGCCAGTTCATCGTCGACGGCCTGCGCGCCAACCAAAAAATTCTGGCAGCCACCGATATATACGAGCAATATCTCAAGGCGCTCGCCGACCAAGGCCTGTTCGACTACGACGACATGATCCTCCGCGCCGTTCGCGCCCTGGAGCAACACGCCGACCTGCGCTTCACCCTGCAAGAACAATACCAGTACCTCTTGCTCGACGAGTTCCAGGACACCAACGGCGCCCAGCTGCGCTTGGTGGAGCTGCTCACCGACAATCCGGTGAGCGAGGGCCGCCCCAACGTCCTGGCCGTGGGCGACGACGACCAGGCCATCTACGCCTTCCAAGGCGCCAACTACTCGCACATGCTGCGCTTTAACGAGCTGTACAAGGGTGTGCTGCCCGTGCCGCTCACCGAAAACTACCGCTCCCACGCCGACATTCTGCACACCGCCCGCGGCATCGCCGAACAAATAGAAGAGCGGCTGCACCACCACTTCCCGCAAATCGAAAAAACGCTTGAAGCCAAAAACACCAAACTGCCCAGTCGTGCCGTGGTGGAGCGCCGTGAAGCCCAAAGCGATGTCATGCAGTTCGCCTGGGTCGCCCGGCAGATCCAATCGCTTCTGGACAGCGGCGTGCCGGCCAGCGAAATTGCCGTGCTCGCGCCGCAGCATAAGTATCTTGAGCCGCTGGTGCCGTTCTTGCAGCAGGCGGGCGTGCCGGTGCGCTACGAAAAACGCGAAAACGTCCTGGATGACCCGGCCATCACCCAGCTGGTGCGCATGAGCGAGCTGGTGCTCGCCCTGGCCGCGGGCGCACACGCCGTCGCCAACGCCATGTGGGCGCACGTCCTCAGCTTTGACTTTTGGCAGCTGCCGACCAGCAGCATCTGGAAACTGAGCTGGCAAAGCCGCGAAGACGACCAAAGCTGGACAGAGGAAATTTTAGCCGATGAGCAGCTGCGGCCCATCGCGCTCTTTTTCATACGCCTGAGCCATCTGGCTGGCACCGAAACGCTGGAAACGATGTTCGACTACCTGATCGGCTCGCAGCCGCTCGACCTGCAAGAGCCAGAGCAGGCGCCATTCACCTCGCCGTACTACCAGCATTATTTTGGCGAGGCCACGCCAGAGAGCAGCGCCGATTTTTACAACCTGCTCACCAATTTAGTGGTGCTGCGCGCCCGTTTGCGCGAGTACCGCCGCGGGGAGGGCAGCGACCGGCTGTCGCTAAAAGATTTCATTCAATTTATTATTGCCATGCAGGACGCCGACCTCAAAATCCTCAACACCAGCCCGTACGCCTCGGCCGAAGAAGCAGTGCAGCTGATGACCGCCTTCAAGGCCAAAGGCATGGAGTGGAGCGCCGTGTTCGTGCTGGCCGTAAACGATGACGCCTGGGGCGGCAAAAGCCACAGCGCCGGCTCGCGCATCAGCCTGCCGCCAAACTTGCAGCATATTCGCTACGCTGGCGCCACCAACGACGAACGGCTGCGCCTGTTTTACGTGGCCATGACCCGCGCCAAATCGCAACTCTATATGATCAACTACACCAGTAACTTTGCGGGCAAAACCATGACCCGCCTGAAATTCTTAGACGAGACCGTGGACGAGCAAGGCGTAGTACACTCGCCATTGCTGCCAGCGGGCAAGCAAGCAGTGCGTCCAGCCGAAGACGACCAGCCGGCGCCCACCACCGAGCTCGCCGCGTACTGGAGCAGCCGGCACCAAGAAGCGCTGCAACACCCCGACATGCGTGCGCTGCTCGACGACCGCTTGCGCAACTTCCAGCTCAGCCCGACGCATGTCAACGACTTTATCGACCTTACGTACAGCGGCCCGCAATCATTCTTTTTGCGCACGATCTTGCGCTTCCCGCAGGCCCCGCGGCCCGAAATGCAATACGGCAACGCCATGCACGAAACCCTCGAATGGTTGCATAACACCGTAAAACAAACCGGCACATTGCCGCTCGAACCAGAGCTGGCCGCCGCCTACGAACAACGCCTGATTGCCCAGCGCTTAAACGCTCACGACACCAAACTGTTCTTGGAGCGGGGCACGGCGGCCTTAGCGGCATATTTGCAACAACGCGGCGCAGACATCACGCCTAATACGGTGGCTGAGCACAACTTCCGCAGCGAAGGCGTACTGATAGGCAAAGCGCACTTGAGCGGTAAGATCGACAAACTCATTCTAGACCGCGAAGCCAAAACGATCGCTATTGTCGACTACAAAACCGGCAAAAGCTTCAGCCGCTGGGCACACGACATCAAACTGCACAAGTACCGCCATCAGCTCTACTTGTACCGCGCACTGGTCGAAGGGTCGCATACCTACGCCGGCTACCGCGTAGTGAGCGCCAGTTTGGAATTCGTTGAGCCGGACGACGAGGGCCGCATCCATGAGCTGCGCCTGGAGTTCGATGAGGCCGAGTACGCCCGCACCAAACGGCTGGCCGAGGCTGTGTGGCAGCGGATAATGCAGCTAGACCTGCCCGACGTCACCGGTTACACGCCAGACTTGGCCGGCACCCAAAAGTTTGAAAACGACTTGCTCGAGTAACTTATCGCGATTGGGCCTGGAAAAATGCCCAGGCATCGCCGACCATATCATCTAGTGACGCCTTCTGCGGCCGCCAGCCAAGCACGTCTTGAGCTCGTTGGCTCGAGGCAATGAGCATGGCAGGGTCGCCCTCACGCCGCGGGCGCATCTCTATCGTCAACCCCGCACCAGTCACGCGCTCCACGGCGGCGATGACCTCCTTGTTCGAAAAACCTCTACCATTACCCAAGTTGTAGATATCGTGCCTGCCCGATTCTACATGATCCAACGCCAAAAGGTGGGCCCGCGCCAAGTCGGCCACATGAATATAATCCCGGATGCAAGTCCCATCCGGCGTGTCGTAGTCGTCACCATAGAGCAGGAAGGCCGGCCGTTTGCCGGCGGCGACCGCTAGCGCCAAGGGAATGATGTGCGTTTCCTCGGGATGGCGCTCACCATATTTGCCATATGCTCCGGCCACGTTGAAATAGCGGAGGCTGGTTGCCGCCAGGCCGTGCGCCTGCGAATAGCTGGTTATCGCCATATCAAGCGCCAGCTTGGTCATGCCGTAGGTGCTGGTTGGCTGCACAGAAGCGTCCTCAGTAATAGGCACCGCCTTGGGATTGCCATACACGGCCGCCGTCGATGAAAAAATAAACCGCGGCACACCTAAGGCGCGCACGGCCTCCAACAGTTCCAGTGATGCGGCGGTGTTGTTTTGCCAGTACTTGCCCGGCTCGCGCATTGATTCCCCGGCCGCAATATACGAAGCAAAATGCATAACGTCTACGCCGTCTTCCGGCTTAATGACACGCGCAAAATCGCGAATATCCGCCTCAATAAGCGTCGCGCCTTCAGGCACGGCATCGCGGTGGCCTTGCGACAAATTGTCGATTACCACAACCTCATGCCCGGCTTCGAGAAGATGGGCGGTAACAACACTACCAATATAGCCGGCGCCGCCGGTTACAACAATTTTCATACTCACCAGTATACCAGCCTGGCGGCGCGCGATTGTAAATGTGATATTTCTCACATGATCCTAAAATTGCTATAATGCTTAGTCATAAGCATAAGAGAAAAGGGGAATAATTGCTCACGTTAGCGGCGTGCAAGTTATTGGGGTGGTCCCGGCAAAAATATATAAAATATACAATCCACTGATTCAAAGTAAATATTACAACCACTGATAGGGATGGGTGTTGTTTGTTTTGCCTTGAAGCTCGAACGACTTGCGCGTATGCTCTGTCGGGCCGGTAAAAAACAGACGAACCCTCGAGGAGGGGTCTATTAAACGTATGTCTCGTCTTCCGACGCCTGGCGGCGACAACAATAACTGGGGAAGCATTTTAAATGAGTTTCTCAGAGTAGCACACAATGAAGACGGCAGTTTGCGGTCTGGCATTACCGCACGCGGTGTTTGGTCTGTCGATACTGTCTATAGCGTCAACGACATCGTCTCATATGATGGTGCCAGTTGGCGCTGCAAGGCAGCGCACGTTTCCAGTTCTGCCTTCAGCGGCGGCGCCGTTTCGGCACAATGGGAACAGTGGTCAACACGACAGATCGTGTATGATGTACGCGACTATGGCGCCAAAATCGACGGCTCCAGCGATGACACCACGGCAATCCAAGCCGCCATTAATGCCGCATATAACAGCACCGCTGTAGCCGGCGGCAGCGGGGGTATTGTGTATGTGCCACGCGGCCTGACGCGCGTAACCGGCCTGGTGCTCTACGACGGGGTAGTGCTGCAAGGAGCGGGCATGTATGCCACTGTCATTACGATGAATAGCAACGCCAATAAAAGTGTCGTCACCAATCATGTAAGCAGCGACGGCATCGGGGCGAACGGCGAATTCGTGGGTGTATGGGACCTGACTATCGACGGAAACCGCAGCGGGCAAAGCGCAACCTCACACGGCATTAAATTTAACACCAATCCAACCAATACGGGCGCCGCCAATGATGCCTGGTTCGATACGCATCAGCATGTTAAAAACGTCCGCGTTCGTTACTGCCATGACGATGGCATCAATGCTTCCGGCCGCAGCGAAATGCGCTTCGAAAATGTGTATGTTTCGGGGTGCTGGGGCAACAGTTTTAATACCACCTACGACACTTTCATAGTTAACTGCAGTTCGGAGAATGCCGGACTGGAGGGTTTTTACCTTGATAACGGCGACATTATGCTCAGCAACTGCAAGGCCTGGGACAGCGGGAAAGTAGACGCTTCGCGCGGGGCCGGCTTTCGCATTGAGAATTCATTCGCTTACGCATTACTTAGTAGCTGTACCGCTCAGAATAACTTTGCCCAGGGGTTTTACCTACACAACACAAACGGCAGTATCCTGCAGAGCTGCGTGGCCGACAGCAATAATCACGGGCAAGGGAATGCTGCCGGACAATACGCCGCCGTTGAACTTTGGAACGCATCGCACTGTGTTATAGACTTTACGGCGCTGCAAGGGTATCAATCGGGCAATCTGATAGGCAATCAGGGTTACGGCTTGCGCCTAGCCGGAGGATCAGATGGCAACGATATCCGCTTCACTACTTCTGCCCAAACAGGGTACACCATGCTCGGCGACATTTCGGCGGACTCCGTGCTGCTTGCCAACGGCATACACGCTAACGGCATCCAGCGCAATCCGGGTAATACGCTGGCCAACCTGAGCGACATGCAGCTCGGCACGCTTAGTGACGGGCAGACGATTGCCTACAATGCTAGCAGTGGCATGTGGATAAACACTAACGCGCCCCATGGCACCTTCGCCCTTGGCACCTTCGGCGACGGCAGCGACGGCGCAGCCGCCCTGGACGGCACCACTACAGTGCAGTGGGCGTCGCTAGCAGGCTCCACGTATACGATGACCCGTGACGCACTCGTTACATCGCTCACCATATCGTCGGGTATTACGCTACGGTGCAGCAGCTTCCGCCTCTATTCTACAGGCACCATCACCAATAGTGGCACCATCGACGCTAATGGTAACGATGCTACCGGCTCAGTCGCCACACCGGCAACCACGCAAAGCGCGCTGGGCGGCGGTCAATTGGGCGGAGCAGGTAATACGGCGGCAGGCAGCCAAGGTAATATCGGTGGGTTTGGCGTAGGTCGGGGTGGTGCTGGCGGCAACGGCGCGGCAGGGGCCGGAGGCGCGCAACAATCGCCGCGATCCAGCGTGAACTGGATGCTGCGCAATGCACAAGCATGCCTCTCAGGTGCGGTCGGATTTGCCGCAGCAACATTTGTGGTCAGCGGCGGCTCGGGCGGCTCGGGCGGAGGTGGTGACGGCACCAACAAAGGCGGGGCAGGCGGCTCAGGCGGAGCACTTATCATTATCTTCGCCCGGACCTTTATAAACACTGGCGTACTAACCGCCAGGGGCGGCAACGGCTTTGCACCAACTGTCGGGAACTGCGGCGGAGGCGGAGGAGGTGGAGGGGGTGCCGTACTTGTTTACAGCGTTAATCCGGTAATCAATAGCGGCGTGCTAAATCTGGCCGGAGGCCTTGGCGCAGCAGGCTGCGGCACGGGCGGCAACGCGGCAAATGGTACCGCCGGCACCAACCTATTCGTTCAAATGCAGTAAAGCAGCCATATAATAAAATTGTAAAAATGCTAGACTTTCTCTGTAATTTATGCGATAATGCAATCAAATAAACGATAGGTCAAATGTATGTCTCAAGTCCGCCCCACACTCCGAGTCATTCTGCGCCGTGCATCGCGCCCGAGCCGCGCTGCCGTCCTTGCCGCAACAATTGTGATCCTCTTTTTTTTGAGCGTTGGCTCGTCTGATCTATCAGGTGCGCTGCGTCACTGGCATGTGCTGCCCCAAGGGCAGACCTTCAGCACAGCGTACTTTACACAGCCCTCAAACCTGCCCAAGCACTACACGCCCAGTAAACGTCAATACATGACGGTGACGCTCGAGAACCACGAGGGCATCTCCACCGCCTACCGCTACACAGTGACACAGTTTGACGTCCAAAACAGTCCGCTAGTGACCCTAGCCGACGGCACGGTGTCCTTACGTGCCGCCGAGCATAAAAGTGTGATTATTCCTTTTTACCCAATAGATGGCGGCAGCCGCAGCAAGATGGCTCTCAGCATCACCTCTGGTGGTGAACATTTGAGCTTATCTTACTGGGCTAATCGGAGCGCAGAATGAGCCGCAAAGTCATGTTTGTAACGCCGTACTTCGCCCCGAAAATCGGCGGCCTGGAAAACTACGCGCTACAGCTGGCCAAGCAGCTTCAGGCTAATGGCGATGATGTGGTTGTCGTCACCACCAACCACGACAGCAAAGGCACAAAGCACGAAACGGTAGAAGGCCTCCGGGTCGTCCGCCTGCCAATTCTGGGCCGGATCTCCAACACACCGTTCCACCCCATGTGGTATTTCCAACTAAAACGATTGATCCGCGCCGAACAACCCGACCTTATTAATGCTCACGCTCCGGTCCCCGGCCTGGCGGACGTTGCTGTTCGTGCCGCCGGGAAAATCCCTACGGTGGTGACATATCATGCCGCCACGCTGCGCAAAAAAGGCTCGACCGCCATGGGCCTGCTGACGCGCGCAACCGAAGCGGTACAAAAGCGCACATTCCGCCGCGCGACCAAGGTAATTGCCGTTTCCGAATACGTGAAGGAACAATTGCCCAAAATTGCGCAGGCCAAAGCGGCCGTTGTTTATAACGCCATTGATCCGGCAGACATACCGGCCGACAAGCCTAAACGCCACAGCAAACGGCTTGTCTTCGTGGGCAGCCTGGACCGTAGCCATTCCTGGAAAGGTCTCGATGAGCTGCTGGAAGCGGTGCGTCTATCCAAAAGGGGCGAACCAAAAGTAGAACTCCACGTTTTGGGAGACGGCAACGCACGGACACGCTACGAAGCCCGTGTCGCGGAGCTGGGACTCGAGAAAAACGTGACATTCCATGGCTTCGTAGAGGGCGGGGCGAAATACAAGCTCATCCAGTCAGCCGCGCTTCTGGTTGCATACCCCACGACGGCCAACGACGCCTTTCCCACAGTACTCCCAGAGGCGTGGGCCTGTAAAACTCCTGTGTTGGGCGCCAACATTGGTGCGCTCGGCACCCTGATACGCGACGGTGTGGACGGGCTGTTAACGGCACCGGGCAAACCCCGCACGCTGGCTAAAGCCATAACCAAGGCGCTACGAAGCAGCAGCTTGTCCAAGCTGGGCGAAGCCGGCTACGAACGGGTGCAGGAAACCCTGACTTGGGAAACAAGCGCCCGCAAAACCGACGCCCTATTTGCACAAGCGATGGCGCGGCCAGTGGCGTACGCTGCTAATTTTGCCATCGACAACAGCTTGGCGCCCTCTATTCATGTCTATGAAGTCTGTCAAAATCTCCAGGCCCAAGGCCGGGACGTTACATTGTTCGCACCCTTGCTTGCTCAGCAGGCGGACACCGCCTTCGGGTTCCGCCGCGTGCGCATGTCAACTATGCTAAAGTCTATCGCTCCGATCATTTATCAGGCAAAACTGTTCGCTGCGCTCTATGCCTTTAGCCGCGCACGGCGCAATGGCATCCTCTACGTTCGCCAAGAACCATTCATGATCGCCCCCACTCTTATTAGCAAACTGCGCCGGCTGCCGCTGTTTGTTGAAACAAATGGCGTAATCGAAGAAGAGACGCTCGCCGACGCTCGTCTGCCGCTGCGTGGGCTATGGAAGCGCGTCCGTATTTTCCGCATCATTGAGGGCGCGGCGTACAACCAGGCGCAGCATATCTTCACGGTAACCGATGGCCTGAAGCGGCACCTCATGCGCAAATACAGGCTGCCCCGCAACAAAATTACGGTGGTCGAAAACGGCGTAAACACCAGCACGTTACGGCCGATGCAGATCAACCGCTCCACCGATGAACTACGCATCGGTTTCGTGGGCCACCTGACATCTTGGGAAGGCATGGCCTACGCCGTTACCGCCATGAAGCAGATCGTTCGGCAGTTGCCGAACGCCAAAATGATAATAGCGGGTGACGGCGAGCAATTACCGGAACTCCAAAAAATGGCCGCGAGCCTGGGCCTGGAACGCAATGTAGAGTTCCTGGGCAGCATCGACCACTCGCAAGTGCCGGCCTTCCTCAACTCCTGCGATGTATGCCTGGCCTACTACACGAAGGAACGCGCGGGGCTTAACTCGCCGTTTAAGGTGTACGAGTATTTGGCGTGCGGTCGGGCGGTAGTGGTCAGCGACATCGCCGGTCTAAGCGATCATTTCAAAGGTGTCGTGGTAGCGGCCAAGCCAGAAAACAGTGCCGACCTGGCCAAAAAGCTGATCGCTCTGCTAAACAACAAAACGCGCCGCGACGAGTTGGGCGCAGCCGGGCTGGCCTACATCCGCGCCGGGCACACCTGGCAATCTGTAGCGGCCAGCATTAACGGGCAACTGGATAAATTTACGGCCGTACGCAGCCACAAGCGCAGCACAAACCTACCGGGTTGGGTGCTGGCACTACTCGGCGGCTCACTGCTGACGCAGTTTGTATTGCAAAGTACGCCTTTAGCCGTGGGCCTGCACTTGCTTAACTTTGGCCTGCTATTCGGCACGCTGGTGGCCGCGCAGCTAAAACGCAGCCGCGGATTCCGGCTCATGGAGTGGCTGGGACTTTCGGTCGGCCTTAGTTTACTAGGATTGCTTGGGCTGGGATGGGCACTCAACACCGTTGGCATCATAGCGGGCTGGCACACCCTCAGCGCCGGCCCGGTGGTAGTCGTATTCTATGCCGCAGAAATTGTGCTGCTGGCCCGAGCCTGGGCCAGGGGGGCAGTACTGCCGCGAGTAATCGTCCCCACGCTGAGCCGTCACTGGCGCATCGCCGTGCCACTAGCGTTCCCGCCGCTCGCCGCTTTTGGCGCTGAGCGCCTTAACAATCATGCCGGTGGCGCTTTAGCGATTGGCACCCTGATTATCATGCTTGTTTGGCAGATCTATTTAGTGGCGTTGCGGCGTCGGCCCACCGGCGGCGAAATCGCCGCTAGCCTATGGGGTATCAGCGCCGGTCTGCTGTTAAGTGTCAGCCTGCGCAGCAACCACCTCATTGGCTACGACATCCACCAGGAGTTCCAGGTATTCACCGCAACGCTGCAGCAGGGCATTTGGCAGGCCAACGCCATACACAACACCTACAACGCCTGCTTGAGTATCACAGTATTGCCGACGGTTTTAGCGCATTTGCTGCATGTGCCCGCCGAGTACGTGTTCAAGTTGGCGATGCAGCTCTTTGCGGCGGTTGTGCCGTTGTTGGTATATAAAGTGACGCGCGGCTTCAAGGCGGCTTCCCCAAAAGCCGCATTTGTCGCCGCACTATTCTTCGCACTACAATTCCAATTCGTGTTGCAGTTCCCGGCGCTTATCCGCCAGGAGATAGCCTTTGTATTCTTCTGCCTGATCTTCGCTGTCGCGGCAATAGATGCGCTGCCCGTGCGTACGCGCAAACTGCTCATCGTCGCCTTTGGCATGGGCATGGTCGTGTCGCACTACTCAACCTCTATTGTCGGGCTGAGCATGCTTGCCGCCGCCGCACTTACCGTCTATGCTGCGCCTAAAGTGTGGCCGCGACTACGCGGCCGAGCCGGTCAAGGCACGCTTGGCATTGTATTGCGGCCGGCGGTCATTGGCAGTCTACTGCTTTTTGGAGTCATCTGGTACGCCCCCCTCACAAACGCTCCGACCGTGCTCGCGTATAAGGCCAGTACGGCACTACATCACCTTAGTCGGGCCAGCGAACTGCTGCACAGCAGCGAGCGCAGCACATTTGTCACCAACACCTTCTCGTTCACGCACAAGGGCAGCGGCGATTTCTCGATAGCAACGCTACAGCAGCAAAACCTTGCCCCTGACGCTTACAGTCAGCATATTTATCAACAGTACCCGACCATACCCGTAAAAGAAAGGGGTGCGACTGCCACCTCCACGGCAGGCAAGGGCTTGCTAGCCGCTTCGCGCCTGGCAGTACCGCTGCTAGTGAAGCTGGTCTTCCTCGTCGGCGTGGGCGTACTGGTGCTGCGGGCCTGGCGGGGCGACCTATCTATAGAATTGGGTGCGCTAGCCGCAGCAGGAGCGGTAATGCTGCTGACACTCACTGCCGTGCCATTCCTTTCGGACAAATATAATCTCGACCGCCTCTACCAACAGTTATTGGTCGTGTTAGCTGTCGCTCCTGTACTGGGCACCCAGGCACTGTTGCGAAAAAAATCCTCGTGGGCGTGGCCGGCTATAGTTGCGCTAGTCTTGGCATATGGTGCCTCGACGACCGGACTGGTCAACCAACTTGGCTTTGGGGCTGGCGACATCAATCTTTCCAACAACAACGAGACATACAACCGCTATTACACGAACGACGCCGATATATCGGCCGTTAACTGGCTACAGAGTCATAAAAACCCGAACGCTGTCGTAAACTACGACCGCTATACCCGACTGAACGCCTACGCATACAGCACAATGAGCACCGACAAAGCCATTCCAAGCATACTGCCTGGCCGTGTCACGCCAGGCGGCTACGCCTTCCGTTCCAGCGTTAACACCGAAACTGGCACCGCCTATAACAAGTACAACGACACGGCCGCTGGCTTTGCATATCCAGCCGGCTTCCTAGATAATTACAAGAGTACCATCTATAGCGGTGGCGGTACTGTTATCTATAAATAATGAAAATTTTAGTCCTTCCTCGAGCGAGCAACCCTTACCAGCGTCTGCTTTACACAAACACGGCCTTCACAAAAGCCGAGGTCTCTTATGTGCAGCCACCGACGCGTTACCTTGCGCCCCTGGCTTGGCCGTATACGGTCGCTCGGTTGCTAGCCGCCCGACTGGTCGGAACGCGCCTGGTCCATATACATTGGCTGTACTTCCTGGAGCTGCCACTGCGCGGTCGCTTTTTTCGCCGGGTGTCATTTTTGCAAACGGTAGCATTGCTGCACATCATACATCTGCTGGGCATGCGGCTGGTCTGGACAGCGCATAACGTCGTGGGGCACGAAGGCCGCGACGGTTATGGCATCCGCATAACCCGCACCCTGTCAGCGATGGCTGACCGCATTATTGTGCACTCGCCACAAACAACGCGACAGCTGAGCGAGGCCGGTGCCGATACCAGCCGCACTGTTGTTATTCCGCATGGGAACTACGACGGGGTATACCCGACACGCCTCGGCCGGGTGGCGGCACGCAAGCACTTCGGCGTCGCGCCAAATGCCCGGGTTATATTATTTTTCGGGCTTATACGCCCCTACAAAGGCGTAGAAAAGTTGCTGGAGGCGTTCAAGCAACTCAAGTCCGGCGACCACTTGCTGATCGCTGGTGAATGCCAGCCTCCCGACCTTGCCCGTAGCCTTACCGCCGCGGCAACGGAGTACCGCAACATCACCTTTATTCATCAGTCAGTCCCCGAGGAAGAGGTGGCCGACTACTTTGCCGCCGCCGACATTGTTTGCATGCCATTCCAGACCATCACTACCAGCGGATCGGCCATCTTGGCAGCCACCTTTGGCAAGCCGCTTGTCGCGCCGCGATTGGGCGCCATAAAAGAAATACCCGCCGGGGCCGGCATATTTTATCAACCAGGCTCCGACAGCCACACCCTACAGCACGCGCTCGAGCAAGCACTAGCCGGCAACCTTAAATCTATGGGCCATACCGCCCGCCACTATGCTGACACGCTGTCATGGGACGATATCGCCGCCAAAACGTACGCGCTCTATCAGGAAATCTTAACGCCCAGTAGTATCGCCAGCTGAGAACGCGCAAAGAGTGCCACATATATTGCGGCGGACACAGTCTGGCCCAACAGCCAGCCCGCGGCCACGCCGACTAGCCCGCGGCCAGCCAAAGCATACACTCCGGCAACCACAGCCAAAGCATTGACAGCATTCATGAGAAAATACGCGCGGCCGCGCTTCTGTATGTTCAGCCAGGCGTCGCCCAACCAGTTCAGACCGACAAGCAAGCTGGCCGCGCACAGGATGAGCAGCGGCGCGTAGCCATGAGCTGCGTACGCGGCGCCATATAGATGCAAGACAACCCAACCCAGCAGCACCATGCAAAGCGCGGCCGGGATCAGCAGACGGTATAAGTGCCGGGCCGCCTTCACCACATACGCGCGGTACATGGCCGGATTGTCGTCGTGCGCCACTGCCGCTAGCAGCGCTTGGCAGGTGGAACTTGCGATAATCCCCAAAAATACCGCCAGCTGCATGGGCATATAAAAAAACGCTGCTTGTGTTGGACCCAACTTGGCAAGCACGATAAGCGGCACCAGCGTTCCGGGCAAAATGCCAAACATGCTACCGAAGTAGTTGGCGGCGGCAAACGCCCGGTGAGGATAAAGCTCGCCAAATGCGGGCGACAGCAAGCCGGAATGCTTCAGCCGGCGCGCAATTAACACCGCGGCGAATACGACGCCGCCCAGCAACGATAATGTATAGAGGCCGACAAGGCCGCCCAAACCCAAACCGGCTACCGTGAATACTGACAGCAGACGCGGCAGTGTAACTATCGCTGTTTTGCCGAGTACATAGCCGCTTTTCTTAAGGGCGGTCAGCACACTATCCATGAGGCCGGCGAGCGCCCCAACAGCCACGAGAAGCACCAACAGCAGGGCCAGACCCGCGTCGTGCTGGGCAAATACAAGGCGGGGCGCCAGCAATCGGATGGCCGCTAAGGCTATCACGCCGCCCAGTAACGAGCAAACAGTCACCAGCAGCATAGCAGCACTGAACAATCCGCCGCGGCGCTTGCTCATGGGCAGAAAGCGCAAAACGGTCACCGGCAGCCCTAGGTGGGTGAACGCCGCAACAAGCGCGCCATAGCTTATGAAAGCCGTGGCTAACCCGATCTGAGATGCCGGGAAAAGCCGCGCGCATAACATCCAAAATAGAAAGGCACCGGCCGCATTCACCGCTTGGCTCAATACCAACAATGTGGAGCTGCGGCGCAAATCGTCATGCAGCACATGCTGCTTCAACCGCTGCAGCAAGCCCATTTAGGCCTCCTTGCCAGCGCCAGCATGCGCCGGGCGCTGCTGCTGCTTGCCGGCCATCAGCTGCTCAACCGCAGCGGCGGCGTGGCTCCAGCGGTAGGTGCCAAAGTCCTGTTCCACCGCCTCAAGCGGGGCTAAGCCATTCGCGCGCAGGACCATACGAATCTGAGCTGCCAAGTGCTTCACTTCGAGGTCGGTTAAATAGCCGTTGCGGCCTTCAATAATCAACTCGCGCGCGGCGTTGTGCTCGTGGCTGGTAGTAATTACCGGCAGGCCGCAAGCATTGGCCTCGATCGATACCAGGCTAAACCCTTCGCGGACCGACGGCAGCACGAACATCTTCGATGACTTCATTAGCGCATACAGTTCGTTGTGGTCTTCAAGGAAGTTGAAAAACGTGATGTTGTTCTCGAGCTTGAGCTCGGCCGTAAGCGCCTCCAGGCGCTCGCGCTCCGGGCCGTTGCCAACAATCAGGCAGCGGATATCCGGCTTGGTGCGCCTGACCAGCTTTACGGCGCGCACCAGCAGCTCAACGTTCTTGTTGGGCAGCAGGCGGCCAGCGAAGATAATGTCGCTCTGGTGCTCGTGCGGTGCCACGGCAAAAAGCGTTTCAACGTCCACGCCCAGCGGCACGGTTACAATCTGCTTCTTCATGCCGGCTTGCAGCAGGCGTTTGGTGGTGTGGTTCGAATTAGAAATAACCACGTCCGGCGTCTTCATGGCCAGCCATTCGGTGAAGGCGCCAATCCGGCCGCCCAAACCACCGAGGTAGTGGCGCCAATAATCGGTGCCCCACACTTCGTGCCAAGTAGCGTGCATCTTCTTGAAGCGCAACCAGCAGGCCAAGCGCACGGCAAACAGCGGGAAGAACGGCATGCTGTCGACGTCGATCACGTCGAAGTTGCGGAATACCAGCCGCAGGCAACCGGCACTAAACAGCAACGCCTGGGTGATCGAGCGGCGCTCGCCCTTATACAGCGGTCGGTAGTGGCTCACGGCGTGCAGGTAGACGCCATCTTCGGTAATTACGGTGTTTTGCGGCTGATCCCACCATTTCATGGTGTAAATATCTACCTGGCGGCCTTCTTTGACCAGCCGGCGGGTGATTTCGTGCAGACGCTTCTCTTTGCCGCCCTTGTTGTAGGGCCAGACGGCATCGCTCACAAACGCCACGCGTTCCATGGGCGGGCGCCAGCGCAGCTGCCGCACAAATTCGCGCAGGATACGCACGCCGTCGTGCACTGGGCGCAAGCTGGATTCGCCAAGGCGCGGCTCGTACGTAATCGGCACCGAGTACATCTCGAAGCCCATGCGTGCCATGCGCGTGATCATCTCCATTTCGATAGAGAAGCCGCCGGACTCAAGGTGCTGGCGCAGCTGCTGCACCACTTCGCGCTTCCAGGCAAAGTAGCCGGTCAGCGTGTCGGTCACGTTCACGCCGTATACATAGCGCACCAAAAACGAAAAGCCCCAGTTGCCAATGCGGTTGAAACCCTTCATCGAGCCTTTGGCAATCTTGCCGCTCAAACGCGAGCCAATAACGACATCGCAGAAGCCGCTATCCAGCGGCTCGACCAGGCGCAGAATCTCGTGCGCCTTGTAGGTGTCGTCGCCGTCGCACATCACCACATAGTCGGTGTCGTCGCTAATGCTGTAAAAGCCAGTGCGGATGGCATTGCCTTTGCCTTGGCGAGGTTCGTGGATGACGCGGGCGCCAGCCTTGCGGGCAACTTCGGCCGTGCGGTCTTTTGAATTGTTATCTACTACTAAAACTTCGAGTGTATAGCCGTGGCGGCGCAGGTTGGTGCGCGGGAAAGACCGAATAACGGCAGCGATGCCGTTTTCTTCGTTATAGCAGGGAATGACTACGGTGATTTTTTTCATATCCGCCCCGTCCAGTCGGCGCCTCTATACAAAAAGCAGGGCATAACCCCCGCTTGCTTTTGTTCAATCAAATTATAACACAAGAATAATAAATAATCAAGTGGTAGACCTCCTGGGGCTACTCATCTTTGTAGACTGTGGTGAAGTAGATAACCGCCGCCACAATATTCAGCACCACAAACAGCACCGCCCAATGCATGCGTGAAGCCGGCGGCCAGCCCAGGGTCCCACGAGCATCGGCTGGGATGTCCGGATTATTGGCCATGTCCCAAAACATCCACAGATAAAAAGCGAGGGCCGGCAAGGGCAGCAACAAGAGCAAAAGATGCATAGGCGAACCTCCTAGTCCGAGTCGAACAGCCACAGCTGCCCGCCGTTTTCATATACCTGCTCGGCGAACGACTTAAATACCGCTGTAGCCGGCGCCTGGGCCGGCGTTTGGCCGGTGTGCCAGTACGACCAGTCGGTCTCTTCGCCCGTAGCCGAACCATTAAAGCTAAAGAGGTTAATAGATACGTGGTAGCCGCCGCCCTGGGCCACCTTCATCTGCGCCAGCACGCCGTTTAATAATGTCTGGCGCTGCGCCGGAGTAAACGTTACCGTGCGCGACGCCGTTTGCGTGTACATTTGATAAAACGTACCCGTGTTGAGCCAAATGTCCTTTACGCCAAGCGACTTGGCCGCCTCGCGCGCCAAGTTGGCGTTGAGATATTGTGCCGGGCTTAGCAGCTTATTCTGCTCTTTGTCGTCGGCGGCGCTGATCCAGGGGAAACCCTGCAGACCGAAGCTGCTAAACAGCCCTTTCGGCAAGCCGCGCACATACGGCAGCAGGCTAGAGAACGTACCGTAGTTGCGCTCCACGTCGTCGCTTCGGAAGCTCTCGCTGTTCAGCAGAATAGAAATCTGGCTGTTCGGGAAAACGCTTTTTTGGATGCGCGCCGCTTTGACCACGTTGGTCTGGAACATGCCAGCGTCGGTGTTGCCCCACTCGGGGATGTTGTCTTCGGGGAAATGCACCCAGACACCCATCATGGCGTCGGTGATGCCGTGGTTCTTCAGGGCAGTAAAGTACTCGGTGAGCGACGCGTCGTACTTGCCGGCGGCAAAATCGCTGACGTTAATAGAACTGCCATTAACGGTTGGCTCCATGATAACCAACGGCTGGATGCGGTACTTGGCGAATTCCTGCAACTTGGTCGACATATCCATGGCATCGCCGGCGGCGTCCTGGCTGTTTGCCGGCAGGCTGGCAAACACCATCACCCGCGAAGCAACCGCACCGCCGTACGCTTTTTCGTACTCGGCGAGCTTGCGCAGGGAGGGGTCGACACTGAGTTCTAATCCGTCATGCATAGGCTGTTTCTTGAGGGGCAAGGCAATTGTTTTAGCGCCGTTGACGCCAGTCGTTGGTGTGGGCTTGCTTTGGAAAACCAAGTGTATGCTCAGGAGTGCCCCAAACGTAAACACCAGTCCAATAGAAACGCCAGTCAGAACGAGCTGCCACTTGCGCTGTTTAACCCGGCGCCCCACTTTATACTGCATCATATCTATTAGTTTACCAAATGGACTGCGGGCTTGGGTGTTATTCGGCATTGGCAGCCTCGGGCAGCGCGCCTTCTGGCACTTCTTCGGCCGGTTGAGCGGCGGCAGCGGTCGGCTGCATGAAAGGTTGCGGCAGCGAATTCTTGCCATAGCGCTGCAGTTTGTTCCAGCTCGGGCCGCGGCCGCGCAGGTAATTTACGCCCGCTTTCACCGTGACATAACTGATCACAAAGCTGTAGAACAACCCGTAAATAAAGGCTAGCAACGACAGCCACTTGCTCTGCTTGTCGATGACTAGCGCATAGAGCATCAGCGAGATCTGAAGGGTGGTGAGCGCCAAGTAAAACTCAATAAGCCCCTGCGGATTGCCGCCGGCAATCACCGCGCCGTACCCATACAGCAAAATGGCCGAGACCACCACATCCACCCATGGGAAAATCATAAAGTACGGGATGCCAACCGTGCCCATGCGGCGATAATGGCGCTTCATAAAGAGATCGCGGTGTTTGGCTGCCACCTGAAAACCGCCATATACCCAACGGTAGCGCTGCTTCATGAATGCCCGCAGCGACTCCGGCGCTTCGGTGTAGGCGATAGCGTGGCGGTTATAGATTACGCGGTAGCCCTTGCGAGCCAAGGTTACGGTGATATCCATGTCTTCTACGATGGTATCTTTGGAGTAGCCGCCGACTTCGCGCAGGGCGTCGGTGCGGAACGCGCCGATAGCGCCAGAAATCACCTGCATGCAACCCATGTAGGCAAATGCGCAGCGCTGGATAGCCAGTCCGGTGATGTACTCGATGGCCTGGTGCATCGGCAGCAGCTTGCCGCCGTTTGCCACGCGCACGTTGCCGCCCACTGCCGCCACTTCCGGGTCATGAAAAGAGAGCACCAGCTGGCGAATAGCATCCGGCAAAAACATGGAGTCGGCGTCCATACTGATAATAATCTGCCCTTTGGCCTTCGCGATGCCCAAGTTCAGCGCCGAGGCCTTGCCGCCGTTAGGCTGGGAATACACCCGGATTTTGTAATGCTCGTAGCGGTCATGTAACTTCCAGGCGATCTTCTCGGTATCGTCGGTGCTGCCGTCGTTAATGATAATAATCTCGTAGTTTGTATAATCCTGCTGGAACAGGCTGACCACGCAGTTTTCCAACGTCAGACCTTCGTTGTAAGCCGGTATCAAAATAGAGACGAGCGGATTATTCGAGAGCTCCTTGGGGTGATGGCGGCGGTGCCGATGATGATGCAATAGCGAAAACGTGATGAAAATCCCAACCCTCGCGAGTACCATCACAAGCAATACAACTGACAACAGGAACAGAAACACGGTCGAATCACCCCACGAAAAATAAGTTCTAGAAGCAAGATACCGCGTTAACAAACAGATTGCAAGCAAAAAACGTAAACAATTTCGCTTTTTGTATCACTTTCTAGCTGATCTTGTGGAAAAACACCGGCTCGCTGGTGGAGCCGGTGCAAATTCGCCGTAAGGAACGCCTTACTTCTTCTTGGCAGCCTTTGGCTTGTCGAGCGGCGACACGAGCGCGTCAGCCGGCGCAAACAGTAACGCATACAGATTGAAACCGATAATGGCACCAAGGACCGGGCCAAGCACGTAGGTTCCCCAGACCCAGCTGCGAGCGCCCAGGGCGACCGCCGGGTTCAGAATGCCGCCAGAGCCAACCGACGCGACCAGCGCACCGATTGTCAGCGCAGCACCAATCGTAAAGGCCGCACGGGCGCCTTCTAGCCGTTGGTAGACAGTTGCCGCCCAACCCAAGGCGAACACAAAGGCGCCAGTTGCCTCGGCGACCAGCACGCGGCTTTCGAATTTGCCGCTGTTTTGCCAGTGGCTGTTTACGAAGTAGGTGTAGAGCAGGTAAGCGCAGATGGCGCCGAGCAGCTGGGCCACGATGTACGTCAGCGCCGGCAACGTCTTAATGCGGCGAGCGCTCCACAGACCAAGCGTAATTGCCGGGTTGAGGTGCGCGCCAGAGACTGGCCCCAACATGGTGACCAGGGCCGCGAGGGTCAGGCCCACGCCCAATGCCACAAAGTACGGAATGCCAATGTTGGACTTGCTGACTGCCAAAAACACAGCGGTCAAAACACCGGCACCCAAAAACTCAGCCACGAGCATGGCGATTTTATTTCTTGATAGCATGTTCCCTCCGTAAGATTACCTTATTACCTCAAGCGTAACACCAAAGCGGAGGGTTTGTAAACATTACGAGTTGGTGATGACGTATGTGGGCAGGTTCTTGGCTAAGGTGCCGTGGCCGGCGCTGGCAAAATCTTCGAGGGCGATACGCGCGGTGCGGTAGTCCTGGTCGTTGCCGCGGGCGAACAAGCGGGCGAGCCGCGCCATACGGAGGTCATTCACACCAAACACCTGGCGGCCGTGGGTGGCTTTGGCCAGATCAACAGTGGATAGCGCCTTGCCATCCACCAAGATGCGCATCACCATTTCCTCGACGTGGCCATTTACGCCGCGGCCATCGTCTTTTATCTCGACGATGGCGTGGTCGCCGCTCACTTGGCGCACGGCGCTAACAAAGGTGTCGGCGGTCAGGTCCTTGTACGCGCCGCCGTCCAGTCGCTCCTGAATATCGGCGATGATGTCCTCTTGCAGTTCGGGATCGTACACGCCTTCCGGCAGCAACATCCTGAGGCGGGTGCGGTATTTAGGGCTGCGGCTAAAGCGAATGCTGTTCTGTACAATCTCCAAAAAGCCGCTGGCCGCACCGCAGTTCATGTGCGTGCTGGGCAGCCAGCCGTTTTCGTGCAAAAAATGGGCGACATCGAGCACGCGCACAGCTGCCGGCGCTGTCGCGTCAGCATAAAAGCGTTTGCCCAGGGCCTCGGCCACATAAAAGGCGCTCACAATGTCGGCGCCCACCAACTGCTCGCGCACCGGGGGTCTCTCGCCGCTGACGAGGCGAATCGGCAGACGGCCGTCGGTGCAGGTACAGTAAGCGGCTTCGCCCTGCGTAACTGGCTTGAGGTGCTCCATCACGGCGTGCACCAGCTCCCGTTGGTCCTCCGGGCTGGCGCGGTCCGGCTGAGGGCGGATATCGCCCACGCCCCACGACATGTCGTCGGTCAAACGGTGCGCCACAAGGCCGCTCCGGGTTACCACTTCGTCCAAATCGGCTTGCGACTGGTCATCAAGGTGTTTTTGCATACACCAAGCCTCCTCTTATAAGAGATTACTTCTGTGTTTTCGACTATACGCCCGCAGGGGTGCTTTCGCAAATAAGGTTCAAATATCGTGTGACAAAAAACACATCAACACCATCTGTGGTGTTGTTAAACTAAAAGTAGGAGGAAACGCGTTATGAAACAACCAGACCCCTCAGCAGCAACGGTAGCCTTGTGGCTCAAACATATGAGCCGCGAACAACTGCATGAGCAAGGATGGATTGCAATTAACAAGCGATTCCACGGCATTGCGCGCGCGGCGCGGCCGTTCTTGCAAACGCATTTTCCAGAGGAACAGGACCAAGAGGCGGCCTTCGACGGTTTTACCTTAGCGCTGCTGGCAGTGGCCCACTTTGAAGATATCGAGCACTTGCAGGAGTTGCTAGCGGCCCAAGGCGCCTCCGAGCTGCTGGCCGATACCGTCCAGCAAATGAAACCGCAGCAAAACGGGGCAGCCGAGCTGCCCGAGCCGCACGCCTCCGACAGCTAACTAGCTGCGGCGGGCGTGGCGGCGGCGCAGGTCGGCGACTTGCAGGCGTACCGCGTGGCGGTCCACCAAACCCTGGGCCTTGTCCAGCTCCACTTGCGTCTTCGCGTCTTTGCGCAGGGCAACGGCGGCTTCGTGGGCTTTCTTGGCTTCGGCTTCGTTGATTTCGTCACCGTGAGTGGCTTCGTCTACCAAAATACGCACGCCCTTGCTGCTGATTTCGAGCACACCCCCGTAGGTAGCAAAATGCTCCAGGTGGTAGTCAGCCTCGCCGCGGCTGCGTCGAATAGTAATGACACCGGGCACCAGCTGCGCGAGCAGTGGCTCATGGCCAGGCAATACGGTGATTTCGCCATCAGCCGTTGGCAAGATGACCGAGTAGGCCTCAGCCTTAAACTTCGCACCATCTAACGTGACTAGTTCCAAATTCATTGCTGTTCTCCTTGCGGTCCTTGGTCTGGTCCTTCGTCTTGGGGCGGCTGTTGGTCTCTCAACGCTTCGGCGGCTTGGTCGGGGGTGAGGCCCTGACCGCGCTCGTTACGCCGTTGCTCGGACTGCCGACGGTATTCATCGCGTACCTGCGCAAAGCCCAGGCCGCTCAGGTCGCGGCGCGCCGCGCTTCTGCTGGGCACGAGGGTGGGTGCCGGCGTGAGGCTGGTCGCTTCGTCAACGGCAGCGCCCAAGGCGGACATGCCGGTCGCCTCATCTGCGGCTTCACCGAGCCGACGCTCATTTTCCGCCCGCTGGTTTTCGGCTGCGGCGGCATCGAGCTGCTCTTGGGTAAGCGCAGCGGGCTCTTCCGGCGGCGTAGGCGTCTCGCCGTTCAGTATGCGCTGCACGGCGCTATTAATGTCGTCGTTCAAGATGTCCGGCTTGCTGCGCATGATTTCGTCGGCAAAGATGCCGGCATTCTCGGCGCGGGGCTTCGGCAGCTCGTTCAGCGAGTCATTCAACTCCATCGCCCGCTCAGCGTCGGGGGGGAAGGCGCTTTCGACCTCATTGCGCAGAGCGTTTGCGTCATTCGCACCGAGCGCGGCGTGATCTTCCGGCGTAAAGATACCTTCAATTTGTGCCGCCAATGGATCTTGCGGCTGGTTGGGGTTGGCCGGTCCGGGTACGCCCTCGTTCATAGTTACTGTCCCTCCGGAGGTCGCCGGCCATATTGGGCGAGCAGTAATGCGCCCATCTCGCCGGCACCACCGGCCATGTCCTCGCTAAATCGCTGATCGGGAGTACGCGGTGCGGTCAGACGGCGCCAGGCCTCACGGGCTACATGGCCTACGCCTTGGGCAATGCGGGTTACCAGCATAGCCTCCATAACGGCACCACCTTCGGCGGCACCAGGCACTTCATAAGGGTTACCGAGCGGATCCATTACTTAACCCCGCTGATGTCGCCCTTCATGTAGAAGGCGCTTTCCGGCTTGTTGTCGTGTTTGCCCTCAAGGATTTCCTTGAAGCTCTTAACAGTGTCTTTCAGGCTAACGTACTGGCCGGTGTTGCCGGTAAACTTCTCGGCCACGAAGAACGGCTGACTCAGGAAGCGCTGAATGCGGCGGGCGCGGGCCACGGTCTGCTTGTCTTCGTCGCTCAGTTCGTCCATACCAAGGATGGCGATGATGTCTTGCAGGTCCTTGTAGCGTTGCAAAATGCGCTGCACTTCGCGGGCCACGTCGTAGTGTTCCTGGCCAACGATTTCCGGGTCCAAAATGGTCGAGCTGGAGTCCAGCGGGTCCACGGCCGGGTAAATACCGATGTCGGTCAAGGCACGGTTTAACACGATGGTCGAGTCAAGGTGCGAGAAAGTAGTTGCCGGAGCCGGGTCAGTAAGGTCGTCGGCGGGCACGTACACCGCCTGGATGGAGGTAATAGAGCCGCTCTTGGTGGAAGTGATGCGCTCTTGGAGGGCGCCCATTTCTTGCTGCAAGTTGGGCTGGTAACCCACGGCAGAGGGCAGGCGGCCCAGCAGGGCAGACACCTCAGAACCGGCCTGGGTAAAGCGGAAAATGTTGTCAATGAACAGCAGCACGTCTTTGCCTTGGTCGCGGAAACCTTCGGCCATAGTCAGGCCGGACAGACCAACGCGCAGACGGGCGCCCGGGGGCTCGTTCATCTGGCCGAAGATCATGGCGGTGTTCTTCAGAACGTCCGCTTCTTTCATTTCGGCGTAGAGGTCGTTGCCTTCGCGAGTACGCTCACCCACGCCGGCAAACACGGAGTAGCCGCTGTGGAACTTGGCGATGTTGTTGATCAGCTCCTGGATCAGCACGGTCTTGCCCACGCCGGCGCCGCCGAACAGACCCACCTTACCACCTTTTACGATGGGGGCGATCAGGTCGATAACCTTAATGCCGGTCTCCAGCACTTCAATCGAGCCGGACTGATCTTCCAGGGCCGGAGCGGCGCGGTGAATCGGGGAACGCTGCTTAAAATCGACTTCTTCCAGGCCGTCGATGGTGTCGCCCACGACGTTAAACATGCGGCCCAGGGTGGCCTCGCCAACCGGCACGCTAATGGGAGCGCCGGTGTCGGCGACGTCGTCGCCGCGGCGCAGGCCGTCGGTGCTGGCCAAGCTAACGGTGCGCACCACGCTTTCGCTCAAGTGCTGCGCCACTTCCAGCAAGAGGTCCTTGCCGCTCAGGTTAGCGACCAGCGCGTTGTTAATTGGGGGCAGGTTGCCGCCATCAAACTCAACGTCCACCACCACGCCAACAACCTGCACGACTCGGCCGGTTGCACGCTTGGTTTTCTCTTTCGTATCTGTTGCCATTTTATTCTCCATTTCCTTGATTCATGACGACGATGTTCGGTGTTCCGCGCCCGACCTGCATGCTGCGCCAGGTCACATAACTCGCGGCCACTAGCGCATTGGCTGGGCCAGGCACCATGTTTTCAAAATGCGCTTGGCGAGTAGCATCATCCGGACCAAGCGTTGGGCCGCGGTCCATCAGCTCGAGATCGGACATCCAAGATTCGGGGCGGCGGTCGCCGAACACGTCGTCGTGGGCGGCAAACCAAGCTCCCCAGCTGTACGGGTCTTTCGACATGCTAGTCAGATCTTCACCGATGCTCATTTCAACGCCTCCGCACCACCGGTAATTTCGGCCAGCTCTTGGGTAATCGCGGCCTGGCGGGCGTTGTTGTACTCCAGCGTCAGGTCCTCGATGAGGTCGCTGGCGTTGTCAGTGGCGTTCTTCATGGCCAGCATACGCATGGACTGCTCAGAGGCCACGGCCTCTAAAAAGGCCTGGTAGATCTGGGCTTCCAGCAGGCGCAACGCGGCGGCGCGCAGCAGGCTGCCCACGTCGGGTTCGACGTCGGCGTGCGCCAGCTCGTCGTTTAGCTCGGCCTCTTCAAAGCCGGCCGGCAGCAAACGCTGCAGCTGGACTTGCTGGCTAATGCTCGAAACAAACTTGGTGAAGATGATGTCGACTTGGTCGACGTCGCCGTCGGCGAACTTGGCCACGATGCTGCTCAAAATCGGACGCAGATCGTCGGCAGTGGGCTTGTCGGGCATCTTGGTGTAGACGGCTTCCACTTCGAGGCCGGCGATGTGGCTGGCAGCCTGCGCGGCCTTGCGGCCAATGGCTACTACAGCGGTCTTTACACCCTTGCCGTGGTCGGCTTGGGCTTCGGTGATCAGCTGTCGGACAACGTTGGCGTCATAAGCGCCGGCCAGTCCCAGGTCACTCGTCATGGCGATAATAAGCCGGCGCTTCACCGGCCGTTCGGCAAACAGCTTGAATTCGCTTTCGCCGGCGCCGAGTTGACGCAGACGAGTCAAAATCTCGCGGGCCAGCTGCGCGTAGTCGCGCGGGCGCACCACCGCTTCTTGGGCGTGGCGCAGCTTGCTGGCGGCAACCAGCTGCATAGCCTTGGTAATCTGGCGCGTGTTGCGCACAGAGCCGATACGCCGTTTAATTTGCTGCCGTGACGCCATGCTCGGCTACTCCTTGGCCTTCTTCGGCTTAGCGGCAGCCGCGTAGCTCTTGGCTACCTTTTCGGCTGACTCCAGCACGGTTTTCTCGATGTCTTCGGTCGGCTTGTCGCCCTTGTTCAGGGTTTTTACCACGGCGCCATGCTTGTCTTCCATGAAGGAGATGAGTTCGGCTTGAGCGTCCTTAATCTTCTCGACCGGCACGCCATCGAAGGCGCCCTTCGTGGCGGCCATCAGGCTGATGACCTGCTCGGCGATAGACAGCGGCTGGTACTGCTTCTGTTTCAGCAATTCGGTCAGGCGCTGGCCGCGTTCAATGGACTGCTTGGTTTCGGGGTCGAGGTCGGAACTAAACTGAGCAAAGCTGGCTAGTTCGCGGAACTGGGCAAGGCTCAGCTTGAGGCCGCCGGACACGCTCTTGACGGCCTTGGTCTGAGCGGCGCCACCCACACGCGACACCGAGAGACCGACGGAGATAGCCGGACGGATACCCTGGTAGAACAGGCTGGTTTCCAGGAAGATCTGGCCGTCGGTGATGGAAATAACGTTCGTCGGAATGTAGGCAGAGATGTCGCCGGCCTGCGTTTCGATGATCGGCAGGGCAGTCAGACTGCCGGCGCCGAGTTCGTCGTTCAGTTTGGCGGCGCGCTCCAGTAAACGGGAGTGCAGGTAGAAAACATCACCAGGGTAGGCTTCGCGGCCCGGTGGGCGGCGCAGCAGCAGCGACATTTGGCGGTAGGCCACGGCGTGCTTGGTCAGGTCATCGTGGATGATCAGAGCGTGCTCGCCGTTGTCGCGGAAGTATTCGCCCATGGCAGTACCGGCGTACGGCGCCAAGTACAGCAGCGGAGCCGGGTCGGACGGGCTGGTGGCCACCACAATGGTCTGGTCCATCACGCCTTCGCGCTTCAGGCGCTCTACCAAAGCGGCAACCTTAGACAACTTCTGGCCGACGGCAACGTACACGTTGATAACGCCGGTCTTTTGCTTGGCCTGGTTAATCATGGTATCGACAGCGATGGCAGTCTTGCCGGTTTGACGGTCGCCAATAATAAGTTCGCGCTGGCCGCGGCCGATCGGCGTCAGGGCGTCGATGGCAACAAGGCCGGTCATCAGCGGCTCGTGCACGCTCTTGCGGGCCATAACACCAGGGGCGGCGCGCTCCAGCAGGCCGCGCTGCTTGGCCTTGATCGGACCTTTGCCGTCCAGCGGTTCGCCCAGCGGGTTCACCACCCGGCCAACCAGTTCGGGGCCAACCGGCACGTCCAAAACGTGCCCAGTCATCGTTACTTTAGCGCCGGCAACAACTTCGGCGTCATCGCCCAAAATCACGGCGCCGATTTCGTCTTCCAAAAGGTTCAGCGCAAAAGCGGTTACTTTGCCGCCCTTGCGAGTCTCGATCTCGATTACTTCGTTATAACCGGCGCTACGCAGGCCGTAAATCCAAGCCGTGCCGTCACCCACGCGGGTAACGATGCCGGCTTCTTCCAGGCCTTTGTTGGTGCGCAAAGACTGGATGGCGTTGCGCAGCTCAGCCGATAGTTCTTGAATTGCAAGTTCACTCATAATTATTCTCTTATCTCCTGGTTATAGGCTCGCTAATTGCTTGAGTTTGGTGCGCACGCTGGCGTCGAGCTGGGCATCCGGGGTCCGGGCGATAAGGCCGCCCAACAGGGAAGTATCAACATGCTCAACTAGTTCTACGTGCTTAGCGCTCGTGGCGTCGCCAAGGGTGTGCTTGAGTTCACCGCGGACAGAGTCGGACAGTTTACGGGCACTCGTCACGTCCACCAACAGGTGGCCGGACTGCATATACAGTTCGTGGGCCAGGTCGTTGATAAACAAGTCCAGGTCATCTACCATCTTCTGTTCCATGAGGTAGGCAGCGGCTGCCTTGAGCCAGTGTTTCTGATTGGACGGCTCCTGCAGCAGTTTGGCTGCTACCGTACGGGCTAGTACTCGTCGCGACACCTTATTGTTCACCTTACGCCTTCTCCTCGGCAAGTGCCTTCTTAACCAGGTCGGCATCCTTACGGTCGTCAAGCTTCTCGCCAATGACGCGTTCGGTGGCCAGCGCCACCAGCTCCACTGTATCCTTCTTGAGGGCTTCGCGGGCTTTGCTGACGTCTACTGCCAGCTGTTGGCGGGCGTCAGCCACAATTTGCTCGGCGCGCTGCTTGGCCTTGCTCTCGGCGTCGGCAACGACGCTAGCCGCCTCCTGATGGGTGCGGGCGAGCATTTCGTCGGCTTCCTTGCGAGCTTCTTCAAGCATCTCAGACACTTTGGCTTCGGCCTTTTCCAACGCCTCTTGCGAGTCTTTGGCTTCCTGCAAGCCGGCTTCGATAGCGGCCCGGCGGTCGTCAATAGCCTTCACAAGCGCCGGATACACAAACTTGCCCAGCACAAACACCAGAATAAGGAAGGCGACACCTTGCTCGATAAAGAGCTGCGCGTTCAAGCCCAGAGCCTGGAATAGGCTCGGGCTCGAGGCTCCTTCGGTTGTTGCTAAAACAGTCAACATTGTATGTGCTTTCCTACAAACCTTACTTCAAGAACTTCACGATCAAGGCAACCACCAAACCGATGATAGCCAAGGCGTCCACGAAGGACATGGCCAAAATCATCAGCGTACGGATTTTGCCCAAAGCTTCCGGGTTGCGACCAGCAGCCTGTACGGCGCCAAGACCAACCAAGCCCAAGCCAATGCCACAACCTGCGGCAGCAATCGCGTAGGTCAGACCAAATGCGAGTGGGGTAATGTCCATGTTATTTATAACTCCTTATTTACTACTATTTTTAATGACTATCCTCGGCCGCGTCTGCATGCGCATCTTCACCGTTCGGCAGACCCAAACTAATGAATGCAACCGTCAACATGAAGAACACATACGCCTGTACGGCGCCAACAAAAAGCTCGAGGACATAGAAAAGGGGCAGCGAGATGGCAGCCGCGTAGCTGCTCAGGTAGGCGATAACGCTCAGCAGCACTTCGCCGCCGAACACGTTACCAAAAATACGAAGGGAGAGGGCAAGCAGGCGCGAGAACTCGGCGACGATTTCGAGGATGCCCTCGAAGCTGTGCAGCGGGTCCTTAAACGGGCTGATGAGATAGCGGCGGACGTTGCCCAAGAAGCCATGCTTCTTGATGGCCCAAGCCTGCGCCGTCACCATAGAAATAATCGCCAGCGCAAAGGTGGTGTTCATGTCGGCGGCGGCACCGCGGAACAGCGGCGTGCCGTTATACGTCACCGAACCCACAAACGGGAAGATGCCCAGCCAGTTGTTCACCAGGAAGAAAAAGAGCAGCGTAACGGCCAGGGGCAAAATCTTGCGGGCCACGGCCTTGTCGCCAATGACTTCGATGGTGGTGTCGTACAGGCTCTCAAACGCCCACATCACCATGTGCATTAAACGAGAACGGGAGCCCTTTAAGAGCGCCCGCTTGGTCCAGAACAGCAGCACCAAAATAAGGGTGACGCCAACAACACCAAGCATTTGCGAGTTGGTGACGGCAAACGGCCCAAGGTGAAACAGGGTCTCGGGCGCGACGCTTACTTTTGGTGATTCTGACGCGAACATGAACATTATTTCTTATCCTCCGATTTTTGTACGGCATCCAACTGGCGCTTTACCAGCAACACGGCGAAGGCAAAACCAATGACGACGCAGAGAAGCGTAATCCAGGGTTTGGTGCCAAACCGCCGGTCGGCAATGATCCCGAGTACCGTAAACAAGATGACAGGTGTTGCAATGCGCCAAGTGGTGTCGAGGAAAGTGAGTGCGAGAACACCGGCAACGCCCAAATCGGCGTCGGCACCTCGATGTTTTGTCGTCGGGGAATCGGCGGCATGCTTCATTTCTTATGTACTATACCAGATGGCACCGGGGGTATGCAACAGAAGTTTAAAGGTGTATTATGTGCGGCGACATGTTACGGACAGGTTTCGACTCATTGGGCGGTACCCTCATAGACACACCGCCGCTTACCTTTGATGCGGTTGTCGGCAAGTATACGGCTTGGCGGCGGGGTGGCAGCATTCGTTCCGAGGTGCAGGTGATTGGCAACCTGCCGCCGACGTCTGACGAGCTGCAGCTGCTTGGCAGCCACGCGCTGCGCGCCACTATCTACGGGCAGATAGACACGGAGCTGCCCGAGTTCGCCGGCCTGACGCGTTCGCGGGAGGCCTTTCTGAAGGCCGTGGCCGCCGATGCCCGGGAGTGCGGGCTGCCGACCCAGGGCAACAGCCGCACGCTCGCCGGCACCTTCCGCTCCGAACACAGCGAACCCTGGCACTCCGACGACCATGCGGAGGAGTCCGTGCGCTACGTTCGCGTCGTAGGTGCCGCGCCGACGCGCGGCACCATTGGCGAAGTCAGCCGCTCTGACGTCAACGGAGGAGGAGTAAACCGCGGCGACCTCATAAACCAAGGGCTCGTTGCCGTTGGCGGCCAACTGGAACCCGTACTGTTCCAACAGGGCGATATCTTGCGCTTCAGCCTCGACGTCCATGCCGGCGGCTTGGGCGCCGGCACGCGCATACTACAGCAGGCCACACTCATAGTCCGCCCCTAAGCAACGCTAAAGGTGCTACAATAGAACTACTATGGATGAGGCAAAAATTATTGTTTACGGTGCTGAGTGGTGCGCATTCTGCCACGAGGCCATGCGCTACTTCGACAGCAAAAACGTCAAGTACGTCTACAAGAATGTTGATTTGAACGTGGAGGACGCCAAGGCGTCAGTACAGAAGTCGGGCCAGACCGGCATTCCGGTGCTCGACATGGACGGCGAGATCGTTATCGGCTTTGACCGGCCCAAAATCGACATGGTGCTCAAAGAAAAGAATCTCGTCGCCTCCTAAGCTGCAACGCCATGGCCTTTGAGGATTACAAAACCAAAGACAGCCTGGTGGTGGTCTATACCGGCGAAGGCAAGGGCAAAACCAGTGCGGGCCTGGGGCTTTTGACGCGCGCACTTGGCAACCGCTGGCAGGTAGCGTTTGTCCAGTTCATTAAACATTGGGGCGTGGGCGAGCACGTGTTTATCCGCGACATTATGCCGCTCTACAAAGACCAGCTGCACTTTTTTAAGGGCGGCAAGGGCTTTTACAACGCCGGCGAACTGAGCGCTGAGTTTGTAACGCCCGCCCAGCACCGCGCTGCCGCCAAAGAAACCTATGCTGAAGCGCTCAAATGCGCTCAAAGCGGCCGCTTTGGCCTGGTTATCTGCGACGAGATCAACAACGCCGTGCACGACGGTTTGCTCACCAAGGCCCAGCTCAAAAAGCTCATCACTGCTCGGGCGCCCAACACCAGCCTGTGCCTGACCGGCCGCGATTTCCCGCCCGAATTTTTGCCCTTGGCCGATATTGCCACCGACATGCACAAAATCAAGCACCACTTCGACGACAAATATCTGGCCAACAAAGGGATCGACTTTTAGTGTAAGCAAGTCGCTTGACGGCCGGCCCAAGCATTACTACATTGGGGTTGTTAATGCACTTTAAGGAGGGTTTTATGGCACTGGTAAGATGGAACGATCCCTTTTCGGGCATGATGCATACTCCGTTCGACGACCTCTTCAACGGCGTGTGGGGCGGCAGCGCCAGCTCGCACATGGGCGGCCCGGCGATGAATGTCTACACCGAGGACGACAAGTCGCTGGTAGCCGAGGTCGAAGTACCCGGCTTCACCAAGGATGAGATCGAGGTGAACGTCCACGACGACGTGCTAGAGATTAAGGGCGAAAAGCAAGCCAAAGAAGAAACCGGCGGGCAGGGCAAACGCAGCTACATGCTGCGCGAAAGCCACGAGAGTTTCTACCGCAGCCTGCGCCTGCCCAAAGTGGCCGACGGCGATCGCGTCAGCGCTCACTTCGACAACGGCATGCTCAAGGTGACGGTACCGTTTAGGGAGTTGCCGGCGCCCAAGCGAGTGACGATTTCGGACGGCGGCAAGGTTGCTGAAAAAACTGCCAAGAAGAAATAAATTATACCAAATACGCACCAAAACGTCTGTGATAAATACGTCGCAGACGTTTTTTGTACTTTAAGCAAAAAAATACTACAATACGCTTAACACGCTATGCTTGGTTTGCGATCTCAGGATACGTACACGTTTCGGCGATGGGTGGTGGACGATCTATCCCAGTGCATGCCGTCTGGCGACTTTGGCGACGAACCGAGCGATCCGACGGATGAATTCACGCCGGTGGCCCAGCGCCTGCTACCCGAAGCTTTTGGCGAGCCGGCCGACGGCCCGCGGTTGATGGGCGAGGTGCTACTCATGCCGCTGACACTTGGGGAGCTTGCCGCCAAGGGCCTCATTACCCAGGCTGAAGCCGAAGGCATTCTGCATAACGCTCAGCTCGCCGTGGTAGCCGAAGCCATGGGCTACGCCGCGGCGCAATTCAAACACCTGCCGCCAGGCGAGGTGCGGCCCGGTGGTCTTGCCGGCGGTGCCCTTTCAGCGTAGGCTTGAAGCATGCACGAGCGCACGTTGTTTTTAATGGTCGGCTATCCGGGCTCCGGCAAGACCACGATAGCAAAATACATCCACGAGCTAACCGGGGCGGAGCATTTATGGGCCGACCATGAACGCAACAAACTGTTCGCAAACCCTACACATGACCATCAAGAAAACATTGAGCTGTACAAGCGCCTGAATCAGCGCACCAAGCAATTGCTGCAAGACGGCAAAAGCGTCATCTTTGACACCAACTTCAACTTTTACCGCGACCGCAAACGGCTGCGCCACCTGGCCGCCACCGAAGGCGCGCGCACTGTTGTGGTATGGGTAACGACGCCTAGGGATCTGTCGCGCGAGCGAGCCACCATACATGCCCACGGCCAAGACACCCGCATATGGGGCAACATGCCCCCAGACCGTTTTGAGCGTATTGCCGACAATTTGCAGGAGCCAGAGCCAGGCGAGCACGCCATAAAACTGGATGGCACCAACCTGACGCGCGAAGACGTCGAAAAAGCGCTGGCGGCAATCGAAGCATAAGCGTGTATACTGGGCGCGTGACCCGGAAAAAGCTCAAACTCATCAGTTCTGCACTTGGCTTACTGCTCTTGATGGCAGGTTACGCCGCGCAGCAACAAGGCTGGCTGGATGCGCCCAAACAGGCCGTAGCGACGAACAATCCTGGCCTCTATAGCATCAATCACTTTGTTGACGGCGACACCATAGCTGTCAACATGGACGGCAAAACCGAAACCGTGCGCTTCATCGGTATCGACACGCCCGAAACGCACAAACCCAACACGCCAGTGCAATGTTACGGCCCGGCCGCCGCAGCCTACACCAAAAGTCTGATCGGCACGGGCAGGGTCCGGTTGCAAGCCGACCCCGACAGCACCAACCGCGACCGCTATAACCGCTTGCTGCGCTATGTGTATCTGCCAGATGGCCGGCTGCTAGACGCCGAGCTGGTCAAAAACGGCTACGCCTTTGCCTACACGCAATTCCCGTTTACCAAATCGGCCGAATTTGTGCAGTACCAAGAGCAGGCCAAGGCGGCCAACAAGGGCCTGTGGAGAAACTGCCAGCCATACCAAGAGGCGAGCGGCCGCTGGCAAAGCAATAATCAATAACTAGTCGGGCAGGGCGCTGCGCCCAAACAAATGCCGGGCAAACCAATCGGCGATTACCATCAGGTAGGAACCGCCGTAAAAAACACCGGCGCTGATTGCCCAGGCCGCGAGCCATCCGGGGCGATGGTGCAGGCGCAAGGCGCGCGGCCACCACTGCAAATACTCCCACAGCTTGCCGCGCTCGGTGCGTACGCGCTTGAGCCGGGCATTAGTGCGGATGCTGCGGTCGTAGACGATGCGCACGCCGGCGTCGTGCAAATGCATGGCCAGGTCGAGGTCTTCGTGGATATCGGTCCGCAAATGCACCGTCCCGCGCACGTTGCGCCACTGTTTACGCGTCAGCGCCATGTTCGAGCCCCACATGGTGTAGTGCCCGATCAGCAGCCGGTTAGAGTAGAACGCAAAGAACTCGTA
>DASVOI010000013.1:0-5607 GCA_036383395.1 Saccharimonadales bacterium (SeqCode) | reverse complement strand
AGGCGGCGCGGGCGCCGGAGTTGGCTCAGGCGCGGGGGCAACTGCCACGGGCGTTACGGCAATAGTGGGCGCGGGCGCGGCTGGTGCAGCCTCCGCTGCCGGAGCCGCGGGCATACCGGGTGCGCCAGCCAATAGATCGCTCGCGCTCTTTACGATGTCTTCTAGGGTAACTTGCGACTTCACTAGGTAGCGATCGGCGCCAAGCGAATCGGCGCGGGTTTTGTCCTCGGCTTGGCCGAGCGCGGTCAGCATAATAACTTTTACATGCTTCAGGCCCTCGGTGTTGCGCATAATGTCAAGCATCTCAAAGCCGGAAATGCGCGGCATCATGACGTCGGAAATAACTAAGTCAGGCTGCTCTTTTTTGGCGACTACTAGGGCTTCTTCGCCGTCCTTGGCGGAGACGATGTCGTACCCTTCGGCCTGTAAACGCGCCTCGTAAATTTCGCGCAGATTATTGTCGTCTTCGACCAAAAGGATTTTTGCCATGTGGTGTCGCCTTGTTACCCGTTGCTTATGTTTGTCTGTATTGTAGCACGATTTTCATCCGCGCCACCCTCTAGCCCGCTTGAGGCGGCGTCGGCTGGGCGGCTGCTTGCTGCAGGCTTTGGGCTTTTTGCGTGTCCAAGCGCGGCAGGTTAATAAAGAACGTGCTGCCTTTGCCTAGTTGGCTTTCGACCCACAGCCGGCCTTGGTACAGTTCGATAATTTTGCGGCAAATGAACAGGCCCAAGCCGGTGCCGCCAATGGTGCGCGTCGCCGAGTTGTCTACGCGGTAGAATTTCTGGAACAGGTGCGGGATGTCTTCGGCCGGGATGCCGGCGCCGGTGTCGCGGATGTACATCTGCACCACTTGGGCGTTGCCGGTCAGGCCGATACTAATCTTGCCCGCGTCGGTGTACTTACAGGCGTTGTCAAACAAGTTGGTAATGACTTCGCGGATGCGGTCTGGGTCGGCATAGACGTAGTACAGCGGCTTGACCACCTTGCGGCCTTCTTCGTCGGTCTTGGTGGCATCGATGGCTTCGTTGGTGCCCACAATGAATTCGGCGCCGAGGCCCTTCTTTTGCGCGGCGAAGCGCAAATCTTCTACCAGTTGCTCCAGGTAGCCGCCCATCTCGATGACCGCCGGATGGTTGGTGAGGCGGCCGTCTTCGGCCTTGGCGCTGGTTAAGAGGTCCTGGAAGAGTTGGCCAAGGTGCTGGGTGCTGGCGTGTGCTTTTTCGAGAAAGCCGCGGGCGCGACTGTCGATGGTGCTGACCTTGTCGTTTAACGCCAGCGCCAGGTAGCCCTCGATGGCGGCCACCGGCGTGCGCATTTCGTGACTAGCGGTGCTGATGAACTCGGCGCTCTGCTTCTCGGCGGCGCGCTGTTCGCTAATGTCGCGCATTACGGCCACGGCGCCGTACACTTCCCCGGTCTGGGTCACTACCGGGGAAATCACCAGCGAGACCACCGACTTTTTGCCGCCGCGTGAAATAACTTGCAACGCCCGGTTAATGAACGCCTTATGCACCAACACTGACGTGAACGGATAGTCTTCTTCGCTCACCTCTGATCCGTCTTCTTTTGTCACCTTCACTACCAGTTTGACGTCGACGCCGACGCCCTCGTCGGTCGTCCAGCCGGTCATGTTGCTGGCGGCGCGGTTCATCAGGGTAATTTGCCCTTCGGTATTGGTCACGATAACGCCGTCGGCAATAGATTGGATAAGAATCGCTGACTGCGTCTGGTTGGTCTTGAGCATGCCAGAGAGCTGCGACATCTGCTGCTCTTGCCGGCTGATGTAGCGGTGCCGCCAAAACGGATAGCCCAACAGTGCGAACGCAACCGAGCCGCCCAGCATAATCCATGACTCTCTGGAAACGGCCATGAGGTCGAATCTGCTCTGCAGCAGCACGTACATGCAGCTGACCATCGGCGTGCCGACCAGCGCCAGCAAGCCGTAGACGCCGCTCATAATCGAGGCAAAGAACCAAAAGACCACATACGGCGCGCCGCCGGTGGGCGTGCTGGTATTGACCAGCCCGTTGAGCACAACCAGCGTGTTTAAAATCGCCCCCACGAACGTAGCAACTGCCAACCCGTTCTGCCGCGTAAACAGCGAAACGACCACCAGGTATAGCAGCACACCGCCCGACAGCGCCACGGTAGCCGTACTGCCTAAGTTGAACTGCGTGCCAAGGTGCGCAAAGCCGTGCAGGTAATGCGTGGCCGCCCAGCCGCCCACCAGGGCAGCATTGAAGACAACCATGAGCAACCAGTACACCCGGTACCACACTTTGGCGACATGAAACATGAAGTCGTCGATGACCATTAGCTTTAGTATACTACGCTTATGGTTATTCGGCGGAGTCGTTGCTCGCTTTTGTGAAAGCCCGCGGCGTTGCTTTCCCGCCTCTGTTATGTTAGAATCATCTGGTTAGCTAGGGCGCCTTTTGGGCGCGCGTATGGCCCCTTCGTCTAGCGGTCCAGGACTCCGGGTTCTCAGTCCGGCAATCGCGGGTTCGAATCCCGCAGGGGTCACCAGAAAAATGCCTCAGCGCAAGCTGGGGCATTTTTCTTGGTCAGCTGGGGGCAATCACTGACCGCGTCGCCGGTTGATCTCATCTAGGATTACTTGTTTGTACATTTCCTCCACCCCGTCACCCCTAGTGGCGTAGAATCGGTATTTATCTGTTGGGATTTTCAGATCCCGTACCACATTACGGACGGAAGAGAGTGAAGAGTGTGTCTCCAGGGCTATTCCGTACAATGACACAACGCCCTCTGGTGGTAGCATTTGGCTGAGGCGCTTGTCTAATCTATCAAACAAGATGGGGCTGATGCCCGGTACGGCCATGCCATTTCGGAAGCGGCGGATGGGCGGCTCTACCCCCAGTGACTGTATTGCTTTGTCTAACGTACTATCGGCGACGCCCAGCTCGTCGGCGGCTGCCGCTTTACTGCGCCAGCCCTTCTCCGCCTTGGGTGCAAAAGTTTCGGGAAAGCGTGTTCTCAGCTCATCTATCTGGGCATCAGTGACTGCCTCTGCGGTCTTCGGCCCAAACCGATGCATCGGCAACTTCCAGCCGAGTTCGTCTATCTTTGCTTTCAGGGTGGGCTGGCCGACCTGTAAATGCATCGAGGCGGTGTAGAGACTGTAAATACCTGGCGCATTGGCGGCATTAGCCTCAAGCCGTCGGAAGACTTCCGCAAGATCGACGGCTACCTTAGAGAAAATAAAATTAGCGTGCGGACCGTGCACGCGCATGCCGCCGGCATCGGATCTGTGGGTAAAGTCGGGCGCTGCGGTTTGGGCCGACTGGCCGCCCCTGGCTTGTTGGCGTTGGTGCCAGCGGGCAGCAGCACGCTCTATGTCTTCGGCCAGTTTTTGCAAGGCAATTACGCGTTGGGCATTAGCCACAAAATCGAGTACTGTCAGCATATCTTTGCCGGGGGCGCGCCGCATGCCGCGGCCTATTTGCTGCTCGAATATCGTTGGGCTGAGCGTGCTGCGCAGGAACGCCACTAAGCCGATGTCAGGGACGTCCAAACCTTCGTTAAACCCGTCCACGGCACATAAGATCTGCTCTTCGCCGGAGCGGAACCGTTTGAATATTTTCTGGCACTCAGACTTGCTTATGCCGGAGTGATATGCGCTACCGCCAAGCAGCGCCGCCATTTCGTCGGCATGCGCAATGCTGTTGCAAAAGACGAGGGTTTTTGGCCGATTGAGCCGCTCCCGCTCTTTGAGGATGGTATCGGCTACGGCCGGGCTGCGTAGCTGGACGTCCACGAGCTCGTTTAACATTTTTAGCGTCACCGTTTCGCCCCCTTGTTCTAACATCTCTTTGATCGCATCGTCGACCACGATATGGTAGTCAACGTCTACCAGATCACCTTCTGCAATAGCCTCCGCCAGACCTCTGGCGTACACTTCGGTGCCGAAATGTTTGCGCACATCTCGCCGGTCCAGGCGGTTAGGGGTGGCCGAGAGCGCCAGCCGGAATAGGGGGCGCAGGTACTCTACTACTGGCTCCCATGTATCGGCCATCATGTGATGCGCTTCGTCGTAGACCATATAGTCAAAGAAATATGGATCGATTTCGTCGAGGTTGGCGGCCACGCCTTGCACCGTTGCATAGGTGAATCCGGGTCGGAGCCTCTTCCCATTCGCCGAGCGCGGATTAAAATGATTGACCGCCAGCCCCGGAATATATTCACGGAAGCGTCTTGCTGCCTGCTCGCTGATATCTACCTGGTGTGATATAAACAGGCCGTTTGGCATCTGCTTGCCGGCGGCGGCTCGTTCCTCGCGGTATTTGAGATAGTCAAAGGCGGCTACCGAGGTCTTGCCCAGCCCCGTAGCCAGGGCAACGAGCGCGCTATGGGCACCTTGCTCCCGGGCGTACCAGATACTGGACCAGCTAGCTACTTGGTATTCGCGGATTTCGAAGGGGTTCTCCGGCGGCTGAACACCCGGCGGCAAGTCTCGGAGAATGGCCTGTGCCGCAGGCTGGCAGTGCCCCCGAATCCAGTCAGCCGCGGTGTGCATGCGCGCATCTTCCAGCGCGGGAGGAAGTATTTCTAGGTCGTGTGTCATAGCGTTATCTCGAAAAAGGTAAAAAATTCATATAGCAACTGATCACCCCGTGACCGTCGCCTTATATGTTGGTTAGTGCAGAATCAAAAAAGAATAACTAGTCTATGCGGATTGCCCACCCCTTAATTTAGATAATGTATGTAAATGTACCAGCCCTGCCGCGCTCGCGCCATGCTTGTTTTTTATTTTCTTTATGATCTCCGCCGAGCCCTTCGCAAGCTACATCGTAAATCCTCTATAGTAGAGGTTATTTGTAAAATTACGCATATATGATATTATTTGCCCAACAAAGGTGCGTTATGTCTACTGAAGTCGTCACCGGTTATGCTGAATATGGTGGCGGTATTGACCCTGTTCGGGCGGCGCAACGGCGGTTTTCGGACGCCATGCTGGATATTTCGCTGCGAACGGCTGTGGACGAAACCCGCGACGACTTTTACGTACTGACCGCTGGCTTGCTGCTAGAAAACGAAGCGGTACTGGCCGAAGGCGTACAGCACCCGGAGTATAGAGAGACCATGCTGCGCCACTTAGATCGCCTCATGGTCCCGCCGCGCGTCCGCGGCGAATATAATCAGGCGGAGCGCTACGCCAGGCAGGCAGGTGCTTTCTTGTTTAATCGGCTAGCGCCGCAGATCAGCGAGTCGCTCGAGGCTTCGCCGTCGGAGGCAGCTCATAAAGTCGCGTTGTCGATTGCCCGCAGCGCGCTCACGCAGCATGACACGCGCGACCAGTCGGCGACGGTCGATTTTGTGATCGACCGGCTGCCTGCCGACATCGCATACAGGGCCAGGCGCGACAACGAAGCCCCGTTTATGGGGTACGCGTACTCGCTCGACAGTTTGCTCGACCATGCCGATAAGCGCCAGCAGACCCGGCTAATGCAAACAGCAGCTGCCGCGGTCGCTTCCCCGCTGCTGCCGGACGCCAATCCTGCGGCAGAAACCGCCGCGCATATGCGGCTTGGCGCAGAGCTGGCCACCGTCGGCATTCAGACGAATCTACGCGGCGAGGCCGAATTT
>DASVOI010000012.1:0-24043 GCA_036383395.1 Saccharimonadales bacterium (SeqCode) | reverse complement strand
GTGAGCTCCGGCGTCGGCAATATCACCGAGAACGACATTCATTCTGCCGGAAGTAGCGGGGCTATAATTTATGGCTTTAACGTCATGGCTCCTACTAATGTGAAGCGCCTGGCATCTCGCGATAAGGTTACGATGCGCCTGTACGATGTCATCTACGAACTCATAGATGACGTTAAGGACGGACTTAGCGAACTGCTGGCGCCCGAGGTGATTGAAACCGAGCTGGGCCGTCTTATTGTCCGGGGCGTGTTCAAGACCACCAAGACTGAAATCATATGCGGCGGTGAAGTGACGAAGGGCAAGCTGGTGACGCCAGCCTTTGCGCGGATACTGCGCGGCTCCGAGCAGTTAGCCGAAGTCGAGATAACCAATTTGAAGCGCGGCCCGCAGGACGCCAAAGAGGTGCTTGAGGGCGAAATGTGCGGCGTGAGCCTGAAGACTGCTGCCCGCATTGAGCTAGAGGATGGCGACCGCATAGAGGCATTTACGCGGGAGACCGTTTCGCGCAAACTGTAGGTACATGGCCAGAAATAAGTGCTAGAATGAAAGCAGAGAGGAAATAGCATGATCAAACTTGACGACGACTTACTCCAAGAACTCGGCCTCGCCGCATTGCCGGCCGAAGAGAAAAAGAAGCTATTGGCGCACATCTACGAAACGCTGGAAATGCGCGTGGGCATGAAGCTTGCCGAACGCATGACCGACGCTCAGCTGACCGAATTTGAGCAGTTTATTGACCGCAACGATGAGGCTGGTGCACTGCACTGGCTGGAAACGAACTTCCCGAATTACAAAGATGTTGTAGCCGCGGAGTTCGACGTGCTCAAGAAGGAAATCGGCCAGGTTGCACCGCAGATTCTTGCTGCCGGCCAGGATCAGCTAGGCGCCCAGGACGGCCAACAGCCGCAGCAGATGCCGGCTCCCGATCAGCCCAACCAGCCAAGCATGTAATTAGCCTAAGAACGCTTTTTTGTAACCGGCCAGGAACGCCTGGCCGGTCATTTCTTGTTTGCCGGCTGGCTTGAGGCGGTCGAGGGCCAGGGCCTGCTCGCCGCAATAGACGACTGGCTGTTTACCGATAATTGTCGTTTTGCCCGGCGTGCCGCTGGCGTCTACCACATGAGCTTGCGTCACAATCGCTTCAACGGTGGCCAGTTGGGCGCGGCTCTTTGGCCACTCGATGTACGCTCGGATTTCGCGTTCCAGGTGATTGGCCGGCTTTTGCCAGTCCATCACGCCGTCTTCTTTGGTGAGTTTGCGCGAGTAAGAAACCTCGCGGCCGGTAACGCTTTGCGGTGCAAGCTTAATATCGCCGGCAAGATAGGCGGGGATAACGCCCTCGAGCAGACCGTTACTGAGGTAAGTAAGGTCGTGAGTGAGCCTGGGCGTGGTGATATCGGCGGGCAGCTCGTATTCGCCGTAACTAAGCAGCTGGCCTTCGTCCATAGCTTCCACTAGTAGCATCAGGCTGACGCCGGTGCTTTCTTGGCCGCTTAGCACCGAAAACGTGATCGGGTCGGCGCCGCGCCATTCCGGCAAGATAGAGAAGTGGCTGTTGATGATGCCCAAGGGAAAGTAGTTGATGATCGCTTGCGAAATGATAATACCGAAGTCGATCAGTATGCCCAGACGGCTCTCCAGCCGAAGTTCCTCGAACAGTGCGTTCAGCGCCTTACGGTTCTCGGCAGTGTGCGTTTTAAGGCCAAGTTCTTGGGCTAACTCCAGCACTGGTACCGGACCGTGGTGATGCGCTGGGCGCGGTTTGGTAATAACAGCTTCTATCTCAAAATCTTCGGCGAGCAGCCGGAGGCTTTCGGCAGCAACGGGGCCGCTACCAAAGAAGACTATTGGTTCGGACGTTGTTTTCATAGTCCAACTTTTCTAGTTTGCCGTCCTCACGCAGCTTAAAGAAGGCGTCGGGGTTGTCTTTGATGTGGTCGATAAACACCATACCGTTAGTATGATCGATTTCGTGCTGAAAAACACGGGCCAGGAAGCCCTCGGCGGTGACACGAATTTCGCGGCCGGATTCATCCAGCGCCTTGATGCGCACCTTGTTGTAGCGGCCAACCTTGCCGTAAATGTCGGGCACGCTTAGGCAGCCTTCGAAATCTTCTTCAACCGCGCCCTCATACTTGGTAATGACCGGGTTGATGAAGACCGTAAAGGTCTTGTCGTCCTTGTTGTCAAAATCATTACGGATTACGACGATCCTCAGGGGTTGATCGACTTGTATGGCGGCGAGAGCGACGCCTACTTCGTGTTCGCGGCTAGCCTCCCAGTCGAGAGTGGCGGCTTCCATGTCGGCGATTAGGGCTTTGACTTCGGCGGTAACAATGCCTACTCTTTTGGAACGTTCGCGCAGATGTGGGTTGGGCAAGGTAATAACGTCGTCTTTGGTCATTACCAAAAGTATACCGAAGTTACTCTGGATTACAACAGATTCATCGGGTCAATGTCGTAGGTCCAGCCGCTCGGCAGGCGAGCAATAATCTCCAGCAATTGTCCGCGGCGCTTGGCTTTGACGATGACCTGCCACACGTACTTATTCTGCACTTTTTCGTGGAACGACGGGGTCGGGCCTTCCACGGCAATTCCGCCGACTTCCCGTTTGATGGTTTCCGCAAAGGCTTCGGCGGAGCGCTGGGCGCTGGCACTGCTGGCGCGCGCGCAGCCTAACTTCAGCAGATAGCAATAAGGCGGGAAGAGGAACTGCCGCCGTTCGGCCAACTCCGCGTTGTAAAAAGTATCCCAATCCTTGTCGATGATAGCGCGCAGCAACGGGCTTTCTGGAGCATACGTTTGGATAATGGCTGTGCTGGCCCGGTGGCCGCGGCCAATGCGCCCCAGCACTTGGCTCAGCAGCTGATAGGTACGCTCCTGGGCGCTAAAGTCGGGGAAGTACAAGCTGGTGTCGGCAATAATAACGCCCACCAGTGACAGCTGCGGCAGATCGAGGCCTTTGGCCAGGGTCTGCGTGCCAATTAGGATGTCTACGCCGCCGGCGCGCACGGTGTCGTAGTGCTGGTCCAGACGTTCGCTCTTTTTGTTGTCGGTATCAAAACGCTGGATGCTTGCCTCGGGGAAAAGCCGCGCGGCTTCCTCGGCCACAGCCTTGGTGCCGATGCTTTTAAATATGACCGCCGTGCTATGGCAGTTGGGGCAGCTCGTGGGGCTGGGAGCCTTGTAGTCGCAGCTATGGCAGCGCATAAGGTGCTGGTCGCCATGGTAGACCAGCGGCAGGTCGCAATGCGGGCACAGCGCCTGCCAGCCGCAATCCTGGCAGAGCACCACCCGGGCGGTGCCGCGCCGGTTCAAAAACAGCAAGGTTTGCTCGCCTTTTTGCAGCGTTTCTTTCATGGCTGCCAGCAGTTCGTTCGACAGGTAGGGGCTTTTTGTGAAGCTGCCGCGTTCGCGTAGGTCAACAATGTGGACATGTTTGGCGTGGTCGGTGGTTTTGGCGGCGGTGTGGGTCATGCGGACAATAGGACGCTGTTTGGCGCTAGCTACGGCGTAGTCGGTGATGAGCGGCGTGGCCGAGCCAAGCACGAGTGTTGCCTTGTGCAGTTCGGCTAGTTTGGCGGCCACCATGCCGGCGTGATAGTGCGGCGCTTGGTCCTGCTTGTAGGCGGTTTCGTGCGACTCGTCGATAACTATCAGCCCCAGATGCCTGAGCGGGCTGAAGAGCGCCGAGCGGGCACCAATTACTACCACCGGATCCTCTTGCTCCAGCAACCGCTGCCAGGTGCGTTCGCGCTGCGCTTCGGTGAGCCCGGAGTGTACTATGGCCACGCGCTCGCCAAAGACGGCACGAAAATCATTGGCCAGCTGCGATGTCAGTCCAATCTCTGGGGTTAAGACAATGGCTGACTGGCCGCGTTTGAGCGCTGCCCAAGCCAGTTCAATATAGACGCGCGTTTTGCCGCTGCCGGTTTCGCCGTGCAAGATATGCAGCCCCGGATCGGCGATTTGCTTCATTGCGGCGGCTTGGTCGTCGGTGAGCGGCGGCAGGCTGGGTTTCGTAAGGGGCGCAAGGACGCCGGCTTCCTCCGGCTTTTTTGGCAGCGCCTTGGGCAAAAAGAGTTGAGTAATAGCGCCCAAGGGCGCCGGGTAGTAGCCGCGCAGCCAGGTCAGCAGACCGATCAGCGGGGCGGGTACGGGCGGCAGCAGCGGGGCTCCGGCAATGGGCTTGGCGGCAAACGACGGCTTCGGCACAGTCACTAGTACAATGCCCAAGACTGTTTTTTTGCGCAGCGGAACCAGCACAACCTGACCTGCGTGCAGCGTTTCTTCGCTGCTGTAGGTCAGGGCGTCGTTGCCATGAAATGTCGCGTCCGCGACCAGTACCTCCACATATTGCATAGTTGCATTATATGATTTTTGTACGCTAATTAGAAAAACGTGTTGTCAGGCCGGGCTCGAATGAGCTATACTCAAATGTACGTTGTTCGAATGACAATAGAGAGCTTATGTTAGACGTATTCATCACATCACGAGTTCGGCGCAAGATTATTGTGATCTATGCCAAATATCCCGACTTTAAGACGCATGTACGGGGTCTGGCAAAGCTCATCAAAGAAGATGCCGGCAACATTCAGCGAGAGCTGAAGCGCCTGGAAAAGGTTGGCTTCCTGGTTTCTGAGAAGCAGGGCAATACCAAGATCTACCACACCAACAAGCAATTCGTCATTTTTAAAGAGCTGCAGAGCATTGTGCTGAAAAGCCAGCGAGCGGCGCAAAAGAAACAACAGATGGTTTAATGCTTGCAAAGCGGCCCCTGTTACGATAGAATAGAACCGATATGATCCAAGTAACCCGTAAAGACTCAAAAGAATCGCTAGAGAACTTGCTCCGCCGCTTTAACCGTAAAGTGCAGCAAGCCGGCGTTATTGCCGTAGTTAAGCAAGCTCAATTTTTTGAAAAGCCCATGAGCAAGCGCGAGCGTCGCAACAAAGCGATTATTCGTGCTGAGCGCAAGGCGCTGAAGCTCAAGAAAATTAAGTTCGGCCAACGCTAACGAACATGCTCAAGGACCGCTTAGACCAGGATCTGAAAAAGGCGCTCCTGGCAGGTGATAAGGTGCTCGCAACTACGCTTCGTGGCCTGAAGAGTGTTATCTTGTATGCAGAGGTCGCCAAAGGTGTTCGCGACAGTGGCCTGCCTGACGATGAAATTATTGCGCTATTTGGCAAAGAGGCCAAAAAGCGCCAGGAAAGCGCCGACCTATACAAACAGGGAGGCAACGCCGAGCGAGCCGAGGCCGAGTTGGCCGAAAAAAAAGTAATTGAAGGCTACCTGCCGCAGCAGCTCTCTGACGACGAGCTGGGCAAGGCGGTGGACGATGCTATGGCCGAACTTGGCGCATCTGGCCCGCAAGCCATGGGCCAGGTGATCGGCGCAGTAAAGCAAAAGGTCGGAGCAAGTGCCGACGGTTCGCGTATTGCACAAATGGTTAAAGAAAGGCTGCAATAGATGATCATTTTGATGGGCGTCGCTGGCGCCGGCAAGAGTATGCAAGGGAAAATTTTGGCCGACGAGCATGGCTACGCCTGGATTTCTACTGGCGAGATTTTGCGCGTGCTGGTTACCGGCAAACGTCGGCAGGAAATGCTAGAAGGCAAACTGCTGAGTGACGAAGAAATGATTAATCTGATGGACAAGGTCCTGGAGCTGATCGACACCAAGCAAGAATTCGTGCTCGACGGTTTCCCGCGGACCGTGCCGCAAGCCGACTGGCTGCTGGAGCAGGTCCATAAGGGTCGCTTCCCGCTTACCGCCGTTGTACACCTGTTTGCGACCGAAGAAGTGGTCCGTGCCCGGCTATTGGACCGCGGCCGCCAAGACGACACCGAAGAAGCTATCGCCAAGCGCTTTAACGAATACCGCACGGCTACGTTGCCGATCATTGAGCATCTGGAGCGCGAAGGGGCCAAGGTGTGCAAGATCGACGCCGCCCAGGATCCGCGCGCGGTACACGACGCGATTTTACAGTGCGTCGACAAGTAAGTCCTATAATAAGGCTACACATATGATGAGTACGGTTAAAACCGAAGCAGAGATTGCAGCGCTCCGCGAAAGCGGGCGTATGTTGGCTACGGTTTTGGAGTTGATGCGCGCCGAGGCACGCTCTGGCCTGACACCGCAGGACATGTCTAAACTTGCCAAAAAAGAACTGGCCCGTCTGGGCGGCGAACCGGCGTTCCTTGGTTTTTACGGCTACCCGGACATTATTTGTATTTCGGTGAACGATCAAGTGCAGCACAGCATTCCTGGCGACCGGCCGTTTGAGCCGGGCGACATCGTGAACTTTGACTTTGGCGTGAGCTACAAGGGCATGATCACTGACGCTGGCATCACCGTATGTATTGATGGCAAAACCACGCCCGACACCGCGCGCCTGCTAAAGGGCACCGAAAAAGCCTTGGCTGACGGGCTGGCCGTGGTGCGCGCCGGCTGTCACGTGGGCGACATATCGGCGGTCATTGAGCGCACCTTGCGCACCTATCGTTTGGGCATTGTGCGCGAATTGGTCGGCCATGGTGTTGGTCACGAGCTGCACGAAGACCCGGAGATCCCCAATTACGGCCGCGCCGGCACCGGCCCGGTGCTAAAGGCCGGGCAGACGATTGCCATTGAACCGATCACAACACTTGGCAGTGCATCGATCTACCAAGAAAAAGACGGCTGGACACTGCGTACCGTTGACGGCAGTTACTCGGCCCAGTTTGAGCACACCGCGCTCGTGACTCCCAAGGGCTGCGAGATTTTGACCCTTCCCGAGTAGACTTGCCGAAATTGAAGCGCAAGCGGTATACTGCGAGCATATGCACGGCTCCTCCAGCCCAACTCCATATGTTGGCATCGACATAGGCACCAGCACAGTTCGCTGTGTCATTGGTGTCGTTGATGCCGCCAATCCGTCTAAGTTGTCGATTGTCGGTCACGGTCAGGCACCCAACTTGGGTATGCGCAAGGGCGTAGTAGTGCACGTCGAAGACGCGGCCGATGCCGTTGCTCAGGCGATTAATGAGGCTGAGCGGCTGAGCGGTATCCATATTCAGGGTGCGACAGTCAATATTAATGGTACGCACGTCAGCGGCTTGAATTCCAAGGGCGTGATTGCCATCAGTGCGGCTAACCGCGAGATTACTCCCGAGGACCGTTTGCGCGTCGAAGAGGCCGCAACCATCGTGCAGCTGCCGAGCAACCGCGAGATCATCCAGGTTTTTGCCCAAAACTACCGCCTGGACGGGCAGGAAAACATAAAAGATCCGGTGGGCATGCACGGTGTTCGTCTTGAGGTGGACACGCACATCGTCACGGCCGCAACGCCGAATTTGCGCAATTTGGACATGGCCATGGAGAAGGCGCAGCTGTCGATTCACAACCACACGCTTTCGGGCTTGGCTGCTTCCGAGGCCGTGCTGCAGCGCCAGCAAAAAGAGGCCGGCACGGTGCTTTTGGACATTGGCGCCGGCACAACTAACCTAGTTGTTTTGGAGGACGGCGAAGTACAGCACACTGCAGTGCTGCCCATGGGCGGACAGCATATTACGAATGACTTGGCTATTGGCCTGCGCACCGAACTGGATATCGCCGAGGCGGTAAAGGTGCAGCACGCCGGCCTGGTACAAACGATGAGCAAACGCGACATTCGGGTCAAAATGCGCGGCCAAGAGCATATCTTCAAGTCTGAGGACATCGCCATGATTACTGAGGCCCGCGTGGAAGAGCTATTTGAATTCGTCGATAAGGAATTGTCGCGCATCCACAAAGCGCACAAATTGCCAGGCGGCGTGGTGCTGGTCGGCGGCACAGCCAAGCTGCCGGGTATTGCTGATTTTGCCAAGCAGCAGCTGCAGCTGGCAGCGCGCGTCGGCAAGTTGCAGCCATTGAGCGGCCTCATCGACACGGTTGCCGACCCAACCTACTGCACGGCAGTGGGCTTGATGCTGCTCGATATGCTGCTTTTGCCAGAGGTAGTACCGGCAAAGTCGGGCAACGCCGGCGATCGAACACTACATTTTGTCGACAATTTACTGCGCCGCTTCCGCAGCTAAAAACCCGCGTACAAAAAATATCCAAGCTGCAAATTGCCCAAAATGGGCGGGTAAATAAATTGGACTCGTACTGCTTTTGTAGGGTATACTGCCACATATAACGTGAGAAGAGGGTTCAGGAATGCCTCAAGTTGCACCAGCTATAGAAACATTTGCGCGCATTAAGGTAGTCGGCGTCGGCGGGGCCGGCGGGGCCGCCGTGAACCGCATGATAGATGCCGGCGTTGACGGTGTCGAATTTATCGTGATCAATACCGACGCACAGGCGTTGCACCACTCTAACGCGACCGTCAAGATTCATATCGGCAAGGACGAAACCCGGGGCCTGGGCGCCGGCGCCGACCCGCTGGTTGGGCAAAACGCCGCCGAAGAATCAATCGACGAAATCAAGAAGGCTTTGGAAGGCGCCGACATGGTCTTTGTGACCATTGGCGCTGGCGGCGGCACTGGTTCGGGCGCCGGTCATGTGGTAGCCCGGGCTGCCAAGGAAATGGGCATTTTGGTGGTTGGCTTTGCTACCAAGCCATTCGCCTTCGAAGGCGAGAAGCGCCGCAAGAACGCCGAGCTGGCTATTAGCAACCTGCGCCAAAGCGTTGACACACTTATTATTATCCCGAACGACCGTTTGCTGCAGACCATCGACCGGCAAACACCGCTGCTCGAAGCCTTTAAAGTAGCCGACGACGTGCTGCGTCAGGGCGTGCAGGGTATCTCTGACCTGATTACCGTCCATGGCCTGATTAACCTAGACTTCGCTGACGTCAAGGCGGTGATGCAGAACGCCGGCAGCGCCCTCATGGGCATTGGCCGGGCCAGCGGCGAGAACCGTGCTGTCCAGGCCGCACAGCAGGCCATTGAGTCGCCGCTGCTTGAGGTCTCTATCGACGGCGCCCGCGGCATTCTGTTCAATGTTATCGGCGGCAACGACCTGTCGATGCACGAGATTAACACCGCCGCCGAGACTATCACCAGTGCTGCCGACCCCGACGCCAACATTATTTTTGGTGCCACTATCAGCCCCGAATTAGACGGCGAGGTAATTATTACCGTAGTCGCCACTGGCTTCGACGCATCGTACTTTGCCAACCGCCTCGGCGGCCCGGCAGGAGCCATGAGCGCCGCGCCCGCGGCTGCAGCTATGTCCGATGTGCCGGTTGACGATGACGCGCCGACCCTCAAAACCAAAGCCGACGACGAAATGGCTCGGATTGACATGAATCTCGACGAAGACGACAGCGACGCAGCCGCTGACTTTAAATCCGACCACATGCCCAACATTTGGACTTTAGACGACCACGACGACACCGACGACGAAGACGACAAGAAAGATGATGACGACCTGCCGCACGACATCCCATCGCAGCGGGGCGGTGAGCCATCTTCGCACGAGTCCGCCAGCGATGCCGAGCTCGAAAAACCCTCCTTCCTGCGCCGCCTGGCCAAGCGCTACAACGCCAAAGACGGCGATGAATCCGGCGACGCCAAAGACGCCAAATAAAGCAGACGTAAAAAATACAATCTACTTGCAAACGCTATACGTAGGGCATAGTATGGAAAGCGTAAGCACTATATATAGTGATAGCACGTTGAAACAAGCATAGAGGGGAAGGAATGGCATGAAGTGTAGCCAATGCGGTTGCGAAGACACGAAAGTGATCGAATCGCGCGACGCGGGCGATGGCCAAGCCATTCGGCGCAGGCGGGCGTGCCCAGATTGCGGTTATCGCTTTACAACATATGAACGGTTGGAGCGACCGCAACTGATCGTCATCAAGCATGACGGCACGCGCCAACTCTTCAATCGCGACAAATTGCTCGGCGGGCTCTATCGGGCCTGCGAGAAGACACCGGTTACTAACCTGCAACTCGAGGCACTAGTGGCCGATATCGAGCAAACCTTGTACGCGTGCGGCGAGCCGGAAGTCAATTCGTCTAAGATGGGCGAGCTGGTCATGGAACGCTTAAGCCAATTGAATGAGGTAGCCTATGTCCGGTTTGCGAGCGTCTATCGCCGCTTTACTGACATCGCCGGATTTGAGCGAGAGCTGTCGCACATTAAGAATCGCAAGCACCAAGAACCTCTTGGAGTGTAACGCCAGCCGCCCGAGCGCGCGTTTTCACTTGCCAATGGCAAGGGCCTGTACTATAACCAATGAGTACAGGGTGAAAACCCGCGGGGGGAGCTGGCGTCGCTTTGAGAGCAGCGGTGCGTACTCTAACAAATAATCAAAACAATAACGTAAACGTTCTTAGCGGTGAGGGGACTGTCGCCAAGGACAAAAAGTGAGGGTAATATGGGACAAACCACCAGTCTAACAGTTGGGCGGCTGTTTACGCAGCCCAAAAGCAAGGCCTACGACCAGTTAACGTGGGTCAAGCAGGATTCGCTTATTAAGAATCCAGCATCGGGCAAACCAGTTTTTGAGCAAAAGGACGTTGAGTTTCCGCAAGGCTGGTCGCTCAATTCCATTAATATTGTCGCGCAGAAATATTTCACCGGCACTCCCGGCACTGACGAGCGCGAATACTCTCTCAAGCAATTGATTGACCGTGTTGTAGACACAGTAGTACGCCAGGGCCTGCAAGAGGGCTATTTTGAAACCGAAGCCGAGGCTGAGGACTTCCGCGAAGAGCTGAAGTACGTACTTGCTACCCAGCGCGCTGCCTTTAACTCGCCGGTGTGGTTTAACATTGGTGCGCCCGCTCGTGCTCAGCAAGCGAGCGCTTGTTTCATCCTCGGTATCGAAGACACCATGGAGTCCATTTTGAACTGGTACAAGGAAGAGGGCATGATCTTTAAGGGCGGTTCCGGCTCTGGTGTAAACCTGAGTCCGATTCGTTCCAGCGTAGAGCCGCTGGGCAAGAGCGCCGGTACGGCCTCCGGTCCGCTCAGCTTTATGCGCGGCGCTGACTCATCGGCGGGCGCCATCAAGAGCGGCGGCAAGACTCGCCGGGCGGCCAAGATGGTCATCTTGAACGTTGACCACCCTGATGTAGAAAACTTCACTTGGGCCAAGGCCATCGAAGAGCGCAAAGCGCGCGTGCTGCAGCAGGCTGGGTTTGACATGCGCCTTGACGGCGCCGACATCTTCTCGGTGCAGTACCAGAACGCTAACAACTCCGTGCGCGTTACCGACGAATTCATGCAAGCTGTTGTGGACGATGCCGACTGGGATCTGCGCGCCGTAACTACCGGCAAGCCGGTCCGCACCCTGAAGGCCCGCAAGCTGTTCCGCGAGATCGCCGAAGCCGCTTGGGAGTGTGCTGACCCGGGTATGCAGTTCGACACCACCATCAACCGCTGGCACACCGCGCCGAACGCCGGCCGTATTAATGCCAGCAATCCGTGCTCGGAATACATGCACCTCGACAACTCGGCCTGTAACCTTGCCAGCATCAACCTACTGAAATACCTGCGCGAGGACAACACCTACGACATCGAAGCGTTCAAGCACACCGTGGAACTGGTGTTTACCGCTCAGGAAATCCTGGTGGGCTACAGTGAGTATCCAACCGAAAGCATCACCAAGAATGCCAAGGCGTACCGCGAGCTTGGTTTGGGTTACGCCAACCTGGGTGCGCTGCTGATGGCCATGGGTCTGTCATACGACAGCGACGAAGGCCGCGCTATTGCCGCTGCCATCACTGCGCTGATGACCGGCCACGCTTACGCTACCAGCGCCAAGATGGCCCGCCGGGTCGGTCCGTTTGCCGGCTACCGCAAGGACCGCGAAGGCATGATCAAAGTGCTGCGTATGCACCGCGCCGAAGTTTCGAAGATTGACGCTAGCCTGGTACACGAGGAGCTGTTAAGCGCCGCGGCCAGCGCTTGGGATGAAGCCGTGGAATTGGGCGAACTCTATGGCGTGCGCAACTCGCAGGCCTCCGTGCTGGCACCGACCGGTACCATCGGCTTTATGATGGGCTGCGACACCACTGGTATCGAGCCAGACTTCTCGCTCGTAAAGTACAAGGACCTCGTTGGCGGCGGTAACATGGTTATCGTGAACAACACCGTGCCGCGCGCCCTGAAATTCTTGGGCTACAACCCGGCACAGACCGAAGAGATCGTGACCTATATCCACGACAACGGCACCGTTAAGGGCGCCCCGCACCTGAAGACCGAGCACAAGTCCGTCTTTGCCTGCGCCGTGGGCGACGACGCCATCCACTATCTTGGCCACGTCAAGATGATGGCCGCCGTACAGCCGTTTATTTCTGGCGCCATTAGCAAGACGGTGAACATGCCCGAGGACGTAACCGTTGAGGACGTCGAGCAACTGCACATCGACGCCTGGAAGATGGGCCTGAAGGCTGTCGCTATCTACCGCGACAACTGTAAGGTTGCTCAGCCGTTGAGCAGCACCAAAAAGGACGACCAGAAGCAAGACGCTCCGGCTGCCGCCCAAACACCGGCCGCTGTGGTCGAAGCGGCTGCCGATCGCATCGTGGTAAGGGGTGCTGTGCGCCGCATTTTGCCGCGCAAGCGCCAGGCGCAAACCTATAAGTTCCGCATCGCCGACCTAAAGGGCTTCTTCACTGTTGGCGAATACGAGGACGGTTCTCCCGGCGAAGTCTTTGTGAGCGTTTCTAAGCAGGGCAGCACGCTGCGCGGCCTGATGGACGCCTTTAGCATCTCGCTCAGCCACGGCCTGCAATACGGCGTGCCGCTGAAGAGCTTTGTGAAGGCCATGATGAGTACCAGCTACGCGCCGAGCGGCATCACTGACGACCCGGAGATCCGGACCGCCAGCTCGATCACCGACTACATTTCGCGCCGCTTGGCTCTGGACTACCTGAGCTTTGACGACCGTCTGGAGTTGGGCCTGGCTTCCTTGGACGACATGCCCGAGGAACAGACCAGTCTGCTGACTGACGACCAAACCCCGGAAGGACAGATTGTGGAAGCCGAACGGACCGCTGAGGCCAAGGCGCAAACCGCCAAAGCCAGCGTGGCGCCAGTAGCCACGGTAAGCGAGCCGGCGCCGGCCGTCAGTGTGGTGAGCCAAAAGGCATCGCCGGCCGCTGCCACCGACCTGCCCAAGGCAGGCGTGGACACCGCCGCGCCGCTCTGCTACAACTGCGGCAACCAAACGCAGCGCGCAGGCACCTGCTACGTCTGCACCAGCTGCGGCTCGACATCGGGCTGCAGCTAAACCGGGCGAAAGTTCGGACAGAGGGAACTAGCCGGAAACGGCTAGTTCCTTTTTCGGCCCTCTGTAATTGCGAGTTACCCGAGGCCGTGCTATGCTCGAATGGTGAAACTACTTGTCCTTTACAGACCGGACTCGGAGCACTCGACAGATGTCGAGTCTTTTGTTCGCGACTTCCAGCACCGCTACGATTCGGGCCGCAAGCTGGAAATGGTGAGCCTGAACACGCGCGACGGCGCAGCCACGGCCAGCTTGTACGACATCATGACGTATCCGGCGATCTTGGCGCTGGCCAACGACGGCTCGGTGCTTAACATGTGGCAGGGCTTACCCATGCCGCTCATGGATGAAGTGGCCGGCTACGCCTACAACGGCGACTAGCTTGCTGGTTTTGCCCCCCTCGTGGTAAAATTAAGGTGTTATGCGCGCCGCAAACGCGGCTAAGTGGCTATCACCCACGATGCAGCGGGAAGAAACCCTCCAAAGGGAAGTAGACCCCGCCGGCACAGCCCCGACAGAGCGAAACCAAGCGCTAAAAGAGTCACTTCTTTTGGAAACCGGATGGTACCGCCCGCACCCGCGGGTTCCGGTGACAGAAGTAGTGACTTTTCATTTACGAAAAGGAGAGAAACGTGAAGTTCAAAAAAGGCACCCGGCGCCGGGCAATCGAATACGAGAAAGACCTCGTCAAATACTGGAAAGAGCACAAAACCTTTGAGAAGTCCGTCGAGCAACGGCCAAAGGACAACGCTTTTGTGTTTTACGACGGGCCGCCGTTTATCACCGGCGTGCCGCATCACGGCACGCTGTTAAGCTCCATCACCAAGGATGCGGTGCCGCGCTATTGGACTATGCAAGGCAAGCGCGTCGAGCGCGTATGGGGCTGGGACTGCCACGGTTTGCCGGCAGAGGTGTTTACTGAGAAAAAATTGGGCATCCAGGACAAACGCGACATCGGCACCAAGGTGAGCCTGGAAGAGTACATCAAAACCTGCCGCGAAAACATGGTGCAAACCGGCAATCTGTGGGAAGACACCATTGATCGCATTGGCCGTTGGGTAGATATGAAGCACGCTTACCGCACCATGGACAAAGAGTACATGGAGAGCGTGTGGTGGGCCTTTAAGCAGTTGTACGACAAGGGCAAGATCTACGAAGGCGAGAAAGTGCTGCTGTACTGCGTGCGTGACGCCACGCCGATTTCCAAGGCCGAGGTGGCCATGGACAACTCGTATCAGGATGTGACCGAGCCCTCGGTATATGTGAAGTTTAAACTGAAGGGCGAGGACGTTTCCGTGCTGGCCTGGACGACGACGCCCTGGACGCTGCCGGCCAACGTGGCAGTAGCTGTTAACAAAAACGAAGACTACAGCGAAGTGCTGGTAGACAATCAGCGGCTCATCTTGGCCACGGCGTTGCTCGACAAAGTGCTGACCGACGAAAAGCATCACGCGCTTTTGTATGAAGTGGTACGTACCTTTAAGGGCAAAGAGCTGGTCGGCAAAGAGGTGGAACCGCTGTTTGAAGACCGCGGCCCCAAAGCGCATGTTATTTACCACGAAGAGTACGTGAGCCTGGACGAAGGTACGGGCATTGTCCACTCCGCGCCGGCCTACGGTGAAGAGGACTTCATCATGGCCAAGCAATGGGGCATCCCGGTGGTTTCTATCATCGACGAAAATGGTTATTACATCAGCGGCGAGTGGAAGGGCCAATACGTGTGGGACGCCAACAAGCCGATCGCCAAAGAATTACACGATCGCGGTGTGGTCTGGAAGATCGAGTACATTACCCACAGCTATCCGCATTGCCACCGCTGCGGCACAAAGCTGATGTACCGCGCCCACCCGAGCTGGTTCATGGACATCGCCGGACAGCGCGAAACAATGCTGGAGGAAAACGGCAGCGTCCACTGGTTCCCGGAGCACATCAAAAATGGCCGTTTTGCCAAAACGATGGAGAGCGCACCGGACTGGAACTTGAGCCGCGACCGTTTTTGGGCCACGGCCATGCCGGTATGGAAGGGTGTAGATAAAGACGGCAAAGAGCACATCAAGGTGGTGGGCAGCTACGCCGAGCTGAAAGAACTCTCCGGCCGCGAGCTGGACGATTACCACCGTCCGTGGATCGACGATGTGACTTTTGAGATCGACGGCATTGAGTACAAGCGTATCGACAAGGTGCTGGACTGTTGGTTTGAAAGCGGCTCGATGCCGTTTGCGCAGTTCCATTACCCCTTTGAAAATGTCGAAAAATTCGAAGAAAATTTCCCGGGCGACTTCATCGCCGAGTACGTCGGGCAGGTGCGCGCCTGGTTTTACTACTTGCACGCCGTGAGCGTGGGGCTGTTTGACAAAAAATCGTTCAAAAATGTGGTGGTTACTGGCACGCTGGCCGGCAATGACGGCCGCAAAATGAGCAAGCAGTACGGCAACTACACCGACCCGAACCTGCTCATGGACCAGTATTCGGCCGATTCGTTGCGTTTCTTGCTGCTGAGTTCGCCGGTGTTGAATGGCGAGGACTTCTCGCTGCAAGATAAAGACGTTGCCGACGTGGACCGCAAACTGAGCATGGTGTGGAATATGTACGACTTCTTTACGTTGTACGCCGACGTGGACGGCTGGGAGTGGGGCGGCAGCTACGACGATCCGCTCGATGACCTGACCAACCCGCTCGACGTCTGGGTGGTGTCGCGCGTGCACCAGCTGGGTCAGGAAGTGGCTGCGCACATGCAGCGTTACGACATCCCCAACGCCGTAAAGCCGATTTTGCCGTTCATTGAGGACGCCAGCAACTGGTATGTGCGCCGCTCGCGCCGCCGTTTCTGGAAGAGTGAAGATGATGGCGACAAGCAAAACGCCTACCGCACGCTGCACTATGTGCTGGTGCGCTTGAGTCACATTATGGCGCCGTTTACACCGTTCCTGGCCGAAGAGCTCTACCAAAAGCTAACCGGCGGCGAAAGCGTACATTTGCGCGACTGGCCCACGCCTGGTCGCGTCGACGAATTGGCCGTAGAGGCCATGGATTTTGTGAAGCGAGTTGTCGCCGAGGGCCTGTCCCAGCGCGCCGCCAATAAGCTCAAGGTGCGGCAGCCGCTGCAAAAGGTCATGGTTACTGGTGCGCCGCAGTTCGTTGAGACCAAACGTGCCGTGTACGACCCGATTATTGTCGATGAGCTGAACGTTCACGAGCTGTCGTGGCAAACTGGCGGTGATTTTAGTGTGACGCTGGACATGAAGATCACCCCCGAGCTGAAACGCGAAGGCATGATGCGCGAAGTGGTGCGCAACGTGCAGAGCAGCCGCAAAACGGCCGGGTTGGAGGTGGACGACCGGATCCGCCTAAGTCTTACCACGGCCGACGATGAGCTGCGCAAGGCAATTGACGAGCATAAGGGCACCATTGAGGCCGAAACACTGGCCAGCGAGCTCGTTTCCGGCAAGACCTTCGCCTACGAAACGGTCTGCACAGTCGACGGCATTGAGCTGACTGTCGCGCTGGAAAAGAGCTAGCCCCCAACACTTTACAGATGAGCTCAGATCTGTTACTATCTGTTGGTAGCTAATTTCTCGAAGAAAGAGCAAAAGTATGAAAAAAGCAGTTATCGCAACCGGCGGCAAGCAATATCTCGTAACTGAAGGCGAGACATTGAATGTTGAGCTGTTGCACGCTGAAGGCAAGACCGCCGCATTTGAGCCGCTGTTGATTATCGACGGCGAAGCTGTGAGCGTGGGCGCGCCGACCGTCGACAAGGCGAAAGTAACCGCCGAGATCGTCGCCGAAGACGTGCAAGCCGACAAGGTTACCGCTATCCGCTACAAAGCCAAGAAGCGGGTACATAAAGTGCACGGCCACCGCCAGCACCAGACCACCATCAAAATTACCAAAATCGCCTAAGATTTTTGTAACCCCCTGTGGATAATTCAGCAGCCGACGCAAAGGCTGCTGAATTTTTTACATCACATTTTTGCACTAGAACTTCTGGAAAAACAGATAAAAAAGGCCAGCTAAGGTGGAGTTTTAAAATGGTTGTGTTTATAACAATGCATAACCATTTACAGCAACAGGCAATTATGACGCGGTAGGCACGCGCAATTGCTCTGTTTTACCTCTTGTTTGGCCTTATCTGTCCACCCCATAATGATAAGGTGCTCCAAAGTCTACCTACGGGTTAGGCGGGAAAACAAATAATCAAACCAATCAAAACCAATACAAAACTCATGCGATCCTACGCGCAAAAATTGAAGCTATTTGCGGGCAAACCGTTCCTGCTGCTGTTGATTGCGCCGGTCCTTTTGAGCGGGGTCGCGGGCCGTTACTTCGTACACAACCAAGCGGTGGCCGCCACCAGCAACGTGATTAATTTCCAGGCTCGCCTGATGAATGCCACTGGCTCTATCGCCCCTGATGGCGACTACAACGTTGAGTTCAAACTGTACAACGCGCTGACTTCCAGCGGTTCTTCCCAGGGGAGCTGTACCGGCGATGCCGCTTGTCTGTGGACGGAAACCCGTGTCAGCACCAACAAGGTGCATGTGGCCAACGGCTATGTCTCGGTAAGCCTCGGCAGTGTTACGAGTTTTTCGTCGACGATCAACTGGGATCAACAGTTGTGGCTGGGCATGAACATTGGCGGCGTGGGCTCGCCCGTTTGGGATGGGGAAATGACGCCGCGTTTACAGCTGACGGCGGTGCCGTATGCGTTCCGCGCAGGCGCCCTGGCCGGCGGCAGCGGCGCGAACACGACCGTGCTAGACACGGGCACGCCCAGCGGTAATAACACGATCCACCTGCCGGCAGAGTCGGGTACAATTTGTATTCAAAGTTCGGTAAACTGTGGTTTCGTCACTGGAACGAGCGGTAGTTTCATCCAAAACACGACGACCGTGCAGAATCCAGGCAATTTTGCGATCCGCTCCGCGGCGGTTGGCTCAGTCGGTGGTCTCATCCAAGGGGCAAATGGCCAAACCGCAGATTTGTTCGACCTGCAGACCTGGGACGGAAGTACTGCCAAAACCGTTTTTGGCGTCAACAGCGTTGGGGCATTGACCCTGGGCGGCAGCGGTACAACGAGCTTCGTAACTCCGCATAGTCCTGGCGGCGTGCAGACCAAGATAAATATCCCCCTGTTTGCCCCGGTTGCTGCTGGACAGATCTTGGCCCTCGGTTTGCCGAACTGTGTTGACCCTACAGACTCAACATCGAACTGTGCTGGCGGCAGCGGTTTTACACCCGACACGGCGCGGGCCATAACCGTTATTGATAACCGCATTGGTACTGGCACGAACGCCATTCACCAACCATCAATCAGCGTTTTGTCGCCAAGTGAAAGCGACTACTTGGGCTTGAGCTGGGATGGGCAGAACACGAACGCCATCCTGAAGACGAGCGCGGCTGGTCTTAACTTGAACGTGAACGGCAGCACTACGCCATTGGCTTTGTCGAGCACGGCAGTGAACTTGCAGCAAAATACAACGGTGACGGGATCGAACACGTTTACGGTGAACGGCGGCCTGACCAGCCTGCAGAATGGCTTGACGGCTATTGGCACTGTGCAGCTGAATGTTTCGTCAAACAACAATACGAGTATTAATACCGGCACCTCCACTGGCACGGTCGGTATTGGTAACAGTGCCGCTGGAGCAATCAGCTTGCAGAGTGGCAGCACCATCGCGATTACAACCACAAACTTCAACGTTTCAACGGCAGGCGTTGTGACGCTGGCCGGCGGACAGACCCCAGACATCACCACAAAGACGGCAGCTACGGCCAACGGTATCACACTGCAGCCCGGCATTTCGTCTGCCGCCTCCGGCACTGCCGCTGGTGTGACCATTAAGGGCGGTGACGCTAGCGGCACCACGAGCGTGACTGGCGGCACACTTACTTTGCAGGGCGGCAGCGCGACGGGCGCGAGCGGCACCCGTATTGGCGGCAACATAACTGTTGATGCTGGCACCGGCGACGTAGCAGCCAACAATGGCACGGTGTCAATCGGGACGACGAACGCCACGAGCGTAAGTATCGGCCGCGCCGGCGGCAACGTGAAGGTGGGTGTTTTGGGTACGGCCACTGCCAGCTCGGCTGCGGTTTGCCGCGACACCAGCACCAATATTTTAACGGCTTGTGACGGCACTAACACCTCCGGTCGAGCCTTCTTGCAGGGGGGCAACGCATTTAGTGCTACGGCGGTGCTGGGCACCACTGACGCCAACGCGCTGCAGATTGTGACCGGTGGCTCCACAAGCGTGCGCGCAACCTTTGACAACAGCAACAACCTCTACTTGGGCAATGGCATCACCGCGTCGGCACCCAGCAACTTCACGGTTTCTGCCACTGGCAGCAGCACGGCCGGCACGGCTGGCGCCAATTTGAAGCTGCAGGGCGGTGCAGGCGCCTCAACGAGCACCGGTAGCGTTGGCGGCGATATCACCATCCAGGGCGGTGCGGCCGGCGGCTCAGGCAACAACGCTGGCGGTAATGTCGTTTTGGCTGGCGGCAACCCGGCCAACACTGGCGCTGCTGGCAAGGTAATTGTAAAGAATGCTGCCGATTCAACAGGCGCCTTCCAGGTGCAAAACGCCCTCGGCACGGTCACGACGCTGGACGTTGACACGAGCAACGGCTACGTTGGCATCGGCACGGCAACGCCCGGCCGCCAGTTGGACGTTGCCGTGAACAATAGCACGGTAAACGCCCTGCCAATCCTGGTTGAGCAAGCCGGCGCGGGCGACACGGGCGTTGAATTCAAGACAAGCAGCAAAAATTTCTACGCCGGCATCGACAACACCGACGGCGTATTTAAAATTTCAAGCGCCGCCGCCGCCAACGGCACGGCTATCGTCGGTGACAACGCCGGCCCGCCTGGTGATAGCGGCCAGGACAACAATGCCGGCGGTACGAACGCCTTCCAGGTCACGGCAAGCGCGACAGGGTCGGTAAGTTCCATCTCGGTGTACATGAACTCTATAGCTACTGCGCCGAACAATCACGTTCAAGTGGCAATCTATAGCAACTCTACTACTTGTAACGTCAATGGCGCCACGGTAACGACCTCGCCCTGTCCTGGGACTCTGTTGGGTTCAAGCTCGAGCGCCGTCGGGACGGTTGGATGGAATAGCTTCTCGATAAGCGGTGCGAACGTTACCAACGGCACGTCCTACTGGTTGGCAATAAGCGAAGATGGTGCCAGCAATTTTGCCGAAGGCGCAACGGGCACGGTATCGTTCGACACGAGCAGCGCCTACCCGGCGACGTCGACATATGGACAGAATTTCCACGCTACCGGCCTCGGCATTGCCATATACATGACAGTGTCTATTAGCGGCAGCGCAGACAACTTCGGCGGCACGCCGCTCTTCCGCATGAGCGACACCGGGGCGGTTGTCTTCCAGAACGCTTCAAACTCAACTAACTCCTTCCAGCTGCAGAATGCTGCCGGCACAACGATGTTTGGAGTGGACACGACTAACTCCAAGCTGTACCTGGGCACAAATGCGGTATCGAGCACGTATATCGGCTCGAGTACGGTGAACTCAGTGGCCAACGGCACGACGGTGCTGGTGCAGGGCGGCAACACCACGACCGCAGTCCAGATTGAAGCGCTGGCCTCCGGTGCCATTAACATTGGAGAGGCTAACGCCGCCAACACAATCCAAATAGGTAGTACGACGCTGAACAGTGGCACACAGGTGATCAACATCGGCAACAACAACACTTCGGGTGGCACCACGAATGTTACGATTGGCACCGGCGCAACCGCAACCGGCGGCACCACGGCGCTGCAAGCCAAGACCTCGCTGACGTTCGCGACGAACGGCGTGACTCGCGGCACCTTCGACACCAGTAACAACTTGTACCTGGGCAACGGCGCTACCAACAACACGCCAAACAACTTCACGGTGTCGGCAACAGGCTCCAGCGCGGCGACGGTTGCCGGCGCTAACATAACGCTCCTTGGCGGCACCGGCAACACCACGGGCGGCGGCGGCCAGACTAAGATCCAGGGCGGCGACAGCGGCAACGGCGCGGCGGCGGCTGGCGGCTTGGTGACCATCCAGGGTGGTACGGCCAATGGCACTGGCGCCAGCAACGGCGGCGGCGTGACCATCCAAGGCGGCACCGCCAGCGGTTCGGGCACCAAGGGTCTCATCCAGCTAAACGGCGGCACGTACTTCACGACTGGCTCGTACTCCAGCGCTTCCAGCGCGACGATTACGCAGAGCCTGGTTGATTCCAACTCGGCTATCCTGGCCACGGCCACGTCGGCCAGCCTGACGTTTACCGTGCCATCGCCGACGGTCACGACAGCCGGCCGCATCTTATATCTTACAAATGCTGGCGGCACGAACGCCTTTACGCTGGCCGGCGTCGGCGGCGCCACGATCACGCTGAATACCGGCAGTACCACCACCTTGATATGGACCGGCAGCGCCTGGGTGAGCGCGGACGCGAACTCGCTGCAGGGCGCATACAATAACTCGGCCGGCAGTACGACCGCTGACATTATTTTAGACAGCACCCGCACCGGCATAGACATTCAGGACAAGACCGGCGGCACGATTGGCGGCACGCAGAGCTTGCTGAGCGTGCGCGGCGTGGGCACGGCCAACACCCTTGGCGCCTCGCTGTTTACGGTGAACGCTCTTGGCCAGCTGGCCATTAACAACGGCGGTACCACCGGCACGCCGTCGATTAACTACGACCTAAGCTTGGGCCAGATTGCCGGCACCAACACGGCACGTACCATTGGTGTTGAGGCGCAAGGCACGGCCGCAACCGGCGGCAACGGCCTGAGCTTGACGGCTGGCACTGGCAACACGACCGGCGCGGGCGGCCAGCTATCGCTGCAAGGCGGCACCAGCGGCACCGGCGCGGCGGCTACGGGGGGCGCGGTATTGATCCAGGGCGGCACCGCCAACGGTAGCGGCGTTAGCAATGGTGGCACTATTAGCTTGCAAGGCGGCACCGCCGCCGGTTCGGGCACCAAGGGTCTCATCCAGCTAAACGGCGGCACGTACTTCACCACGGCCAGCTTCTCGAGCGGCACCACGGCCAGCATTACGCAGAGCCTAGTAGACTCCAACTCCGCCATCTTGGCTACGGCCACCGCAGGCAGCCTGACGTTTACCGTGCCGTCGCCGACGGTCACTGCCGCATCGGGACGCATATTATATGTCAGCAACGTTGGCGCCAATCCCTTCACGCTGGCCGGCGCCGGCACCAGCTTTACGCTGAACGCGGGCAGCACTGCAACGCTGATGTGGAACGGCAGCGCCTGGACGAGCGCCGGCGTGGATGCCAGTACGCTGCAAAACGTCTACAACAACAGTGGCGGCGGCAGCACCCCCGAAATCATATTGGACGGCACCCGCAACGGCGTCGACATCCAGGACTCCAACGGCGGCTTGGGATCGTCTGTGCCGCTGTTTGCGGTACGCGCCGGGGCATCGAGCGGCTTGGGCAACCCGCTGCTTACTGTCACGAACGGCAACGGCAACACCGGCGCTGCGCTGGTGGGCATCGGCACTAACGTGGCAACCCGCGCGCTCGACGTCGCCGTGAACAACTCAACGGTTAACGCGCCGCCGCTGCTTGTGGAGCAATCCGGCGCCGGCGATACCGCCATTGAATTCAGGAACAACAGCACGGCCGAAAGCTTCTATATCGGCCAGGACACCAGCAACAGTAACAGCTTCTCGATTAACTCTTACACGGCCGCGGCCACGAGTGCGGCAACGATCACGCATGTGCAGTCGACATCAACAGCGCCAGTCGGCGGTGCGACAACTGTCAGTGTGGCGTATGCTTCGAACACTACAGCCGGTAACATGCTGGTCGCGGTGGTTGCCTGGGACTTGGGCACGACCAGCTCGGTGACCTGTAGCGACAGTGCGGGCAATGCCTGGACGACGGCTGTCACCAAGCTCGACCCGACGGCCGGCGGCGGTAACAATGACGGCCTGGTGGTATGTTACGCGCCGAATATTGTGGGCGGCGCCGACACCGTTACGGCGACGTTCGGCGCATCGTCGGTATCTCGCTATCTCTTGATCCATGAGTATAGCGGTGCTGCCAAGGTGAGCCCCGTGGACACCACCGCGTCCAACGTTAACGCCGGCGCGACGGGCACCGACGCCGTAACCAGCACTACCTCTCCCACCAGCCAGGGCGGCGACCTGATCTTTGGTGCCACCTACAACGACACCGGCTCGGCAACCACCATCGCTGCCGGTACCGGCTTTACACAGCGCCTGCTGACCGGCACGTTCATCATGAGCGAAGACAAGTTGCAGGCGAGCCCTGCCTCGGTAGCTGCCACTAACACCTACACCGCGGCCCGCCGCTACATCTCGGTGATGGCGGCATTTAAGGCGCAAACCTCGGTGAACGACAGCCTCAACAACTCGCTCTTTACCTTGTCGCAAACGGGGCAGGCAGTATTTAAGAATTCGGTGGATTCGAGCACCGCGTTCCAGGTCCAGAACGCATCGACGAGCACGGTACTGGATGTGGACGCTGCCAACGGTCGTGTCGGCATCAACACTAACGCGCCGTCCGCTGACCTGAGCTTTGGCGTGGGCAGCCGCACCATTAACGTCATCACACAGACGGCTAGCAACACCGCCGGCAGCACCTTGACGGTTGCCGCCGGCGCTGGCAACGGTACGGGCGCGGGCGGCACCTTGTCGCTGCAGGGCGGCGCCGCAGGCGGCACGGCTGGTGCGGCCGGCGGCGGCGTGGCAATCGCCGGCACGAACGGTACTTCTACCGGCACCGGCGGTGCGGGCGGCAGCGTGACTCTGACCGGCGGTAATGCTGGCG
>DASVOI010000011.1:0-7806 GCA_036383395.1 Saccharimonadales bacterium (SeqCode) | reverse complement strand
ATGGTATTCCGGTACTCCTCATGCCATACATTGGAGCGCTCAAAGCCTATATTTTCTATCCTATTTTTAAGGTGTTTGGGGTGAGTGCGGTGAGTATGAGGCTGCCGGACATCCTGCTGGCCGCCGGCGGACTGTATGCGCTGTACCGCCTGGCCAGTGCCGAGGTGGGCAAGCGGTTGAGCCTGGCAATCGTGCTGCTGACTGGATTGGATGCCAGCTTTATCATGTTCACCCGGCTCGACAACGGCCCGGTGGTGCTCGATTTCTTGCTCAAAATGCTCGGCATGTTTGCCCTGCTGCGTTTTGTGCGGGCGCGCAAGCTGCTGTGGCTGGCGGGCTTCTGGCTGGTCATGCTGCTTGGTACGTTCAATAAACTGAACTTTATTTGGGACGTTAACGCGCTGGCCGGCGCGTTTGTGGTGGCCTACGGATTATTTATGTGGCGCAAAACAAACCGAGCGCAGCGTTTGCGGGCGTTGCTTATTTCCATTGCCGGCTACGGGCTCAATGTTGGCTATTATTTGTACATTAATAAGACGTACCACCTCGGTAGTAAATTGGGTTTTGTGGGCTGGCGGACGATTTACAATAACCTGGCCGACCTGGTGCAGGGCGGTTGGTTTTACCACTACGCGTTTGCGCAAACCAGCATTGGCAGCGTCCACGTATTTTGGATCATGCTGATTGCTATGGCGGCTGGCGTGCTGTGCTTGGCCCGGGTTGTACGCATGCGCAACGAGTTCGATCCGCGATTTGTGCGCTTTTTTGTGTTTGCCGCAGCGGCTGGCGTGCTGCTGCTGGGGCAGATTGCCATAACGCCGCAGGCAACGGCTGGCTGGCATTATTTCTCGGTCTATCCGCTGTTTGGAGTAACGTTTACGCTGGCGCTGTACCTCATTTGCCGCGTGGCAGTGCCGCAGTGGCGACGCTTCGCGTATATGGCAACAGCGGCCGCGGTCGGCCTGCTATGCGTGTACCAGCTTGGCGTCTACCGACAGTACGTGGCTGCCTACAACAGGCCGCCCGGCAAACTCATTTGGTCCACCGCGATCTATCAGCTGACCGATTACGCCAAGGTGCACCGCGGCCCGTTCGTATCTATGGACTGGGGGACACAGACACAGCTGCTCGGGTTTGATCCGGTGCCGGGGAAGTACGTCGAAATGTTCGGGCCGCTTTTGGTGAATGACCCGGCGCAGAGCGAATTTGATTTCCAGAAATATATTGTCAGCGAGCCCGGAGCTCTGTACGTGACGCATGCGGCCGGCGAGCGGATCATTCCGGATGTCACCACCCAATTCTTTGACTTGGCGGCCGCGCATGGCTACCGCTTGACTTTGGTCAAAACGATCTACGACGGCAACCGGCCGGTTTTCGAGATCTATAGCCTGCAGCAAAAGTAACTTCGTGCTGCTGTCGTCGGCTGGCTACAGCCCGAACGGCTGGTAGCGGAACTCAACGCTGTGCGTGCCCGCCGGAACGGCTACCGAACGGAACAGCTTCACGGCGAAGGGGCCATACGCCGTGATTGGCGCGGCTTTGCCATCGATGTATGCCTGCCAGCCCTTGTATTGCACCTCGGAAAGCACCAAGGTTTGAGCGGCGCCCGTGGTGTAGCGCAGCTTAATGTCGCTATCGCTGTAGTTGGTGACGGCAATCGGTGTGCAGCCAGCCACGTGGGTGCGGCAGGCGGTCAGCTCGCTTGCAAAGTAAGCTCGCGGCAAGTAGTTCGGCCGCTCGTAAATGTAGGCGCCGCGCGTCTTGTCGTAGGCTACCTGCTTGAACGCCGGTTGCTGTTGCTTGGAAACAATGAACCGCACGTTGAGCAGATCCATATGTTCGCCGGCATCGCCTTCGGGATCGGACTCGTTGAGATATTGGTAGAACGACTCGTGCAGCGTGGCGCCGTAGCCGCCAACGGTCTGTATATTATAGACGTCGCCGATATTAACAGGTAGCGCGTTGTCTTCGGTCAGCACGCGCGCCTTGCCGTAGAATTGCTCCAGGTAACTAACCGCCGCTGTGTTCTTGTAGTAGGTCGGCGGGTAGGAGGCCGGCAAATACGAGATGCGCGGCATAAACCACACCGGCTGCACCAGCGACGACAGCACAATGGCCGCTAGCAACACATATTTGATCCTGTGCCGCAGCAGCAAGCAGCCTCCCAGAGCCAGCGTGAGGGCCGCGCTTTGGTAGACGAAATGCTTATCGACAACGCCGGTATGCTTTGAGACAAAATACAGATAGATCGTGTTCAGAGCTAGGAAAGCGCAGAGTCCGCCGCCGGCCGCCAGGCCAACCAGCAAACGTTTCTTGGTACGCAGGAGAGCGGGTGCGGCCGCAGCCAGCACTTCAATACATATGCCCACCAGTAGCGCCAAACAAAATTGGATAATAATCGCGTACCGTGACAGCTGGCGCACTTGCGAGAACAGCGGCAGCTCACGCAGTACCGCCGGGATAAACGTCCAATAACCTATCATTACTACGCCGGCCACGGCCGATGCCCCTATCATGAAGCGCCCGTAGAGCCGCCACACCACGTGCTCGCGCAATCGGCGGCGCGCCAAGGCCACCACCGCCAAGACCACAGCCAAGCCGGTCAGCCCCACATAAATTTCGTTGCCGTCGACCACGGGGTATTGCACCGGGTCGAACAGGGAAAGCGTGTCCGGCAATTTAAAGCTAAACTGCTTGGTGAAGGTGCCGATACTTACCTTTTGGCCCGGTCCGATCGGCTGGGCGTCGCCCACAAAGCGCACGGCATGCGGCAAGTACTGCGCGCTCAGCGCCACTTGCGGCAGCGCAACAACCAGCGAGCCGACAACCACAATGATAAGAACCGCGAGCCGTTTCAATGTCGTCCTCAGCCACGGCTCAAAACTGGGGTGAGAGGAACGGAACAAAACGAGGAAGGCGATCAGCAAACAAGCAAAATACCAGGGGTCAATGTGGCCCGCCAAAATGATAAGTCCGAGCGTGATGGCGCACCATACCAAGTTCCACCTCCGGCCGCTGCCCAGCCAGCGGTTAAACCATAGTACCGCCCCTGGAATCAGGCACGTGCCAAAGAAAATGGCCGTTTGCGATACGGATCGCATAGCCACACCGCCGCCCAGAGCAAAAGCCAAGGCCGCGCCCAGACTGCCGATTTTCCCGATGCCGAATGAACGGCCAACGTAGTACATACCCAACGCCGCCAACCAAAAGTGAAAGACAACAATCAGCTCCAGCCAATAAACGCTAATGCCGTGGGCCGAGCCAAAGATCGCTACCCATAAAATATTGATGGGGTAAAACACGCCGGCTTGCAGCTCGCCCACAAAGGAGTGGCCGGCGCTAACATTGGCATCCCAAATCGGCAGGCCGCCATGGTGTACGGCGTGCGCCAACTTTTGATACCATGCGTAAAATTGGTCGACATTATCAGGAAAAACATAGAAGGTACGGCTGCGAATAACCAGTGTTGTTGCAAACACGGCAAAGATCACTGCGGCCAAGAAAAATGCCGGCCAAAGGGCAATGGCAATGCGTTTCAAGATAGCTTTATTCAGTCTCATAGCAGATAAATAACCACTTATTAGCAGTGTAACAAAGTTCGCTTAACTGGCAAATGGGGCAGCTCCCTCGCCTAACCGGCCGGCGGCCCGCCAGGTCCTGCCCAATCCGGGCCGCCCACGCCACTCAGCCACATCGACGGCGAGAACCCGCCAGGCTCGTTACTTTTCAGTACGGTTATTCCCTGTTTCCACGGCTCATACCATGCAATATCGGCTTTGCCGTCGCCGGTAAAATCACCTGTGCCCGCCCACCCTGGGCCGCCAAGGCCGTCCAGGCCGCCCCACATACTCAACGCCGAACCCTCGCTATGCAGCATCGACAATTTTGATTTCCAGCCTTCATACCACGCAATATCGTCCCGGTGGTCACCGTCAAAGTCGCCGACTCCCGCCCAGTCGGGGCCACCAATACCTGAGCGCCATACGCTCGAAGCCCAGTTTTTTCCGCCGCTAAAAACGGTGACAGCCGCCTTCCAGCCCTCATACCAAGCAATGTCGGCTTTTTTGTCGCCGTCAAAATCACCCACTCCGGCCCAGCTGGCGGCGCCGATCCCGGCCAGCCGCGCCCAGCCGCTGAAGCGTCCGTTGTTGCTGCGCAAAATTGTTATGGTGTTGGCCGGCCGCTCGTACCAGGCGAGGTCATCTTTGCCGTCGCCGTCAAAGTCCCCCACACCTGCCCAAACCGGCGCGCCGACACCGTCCATGAAATCTTCTAAGCTGAATGTATTATTGCCGTGGTTGATCATGACGGTGATGCGGTTTTTCCACTTTTCGTACCAGGCAACGTCGGCAAAGCCGTTGCCGTCAAAGTCGCCGACCCCCGCCCAGTCGGGGCCACCAATACCCGTCTGCCAGGATTGCACCGCAAAGCCGTTGCCGTCACTGCGTAATATAGAAACGGTGTTCTTCCACTTCTCAAACCAGGCGATATCGCTCTTGCCGTCATGGGTAAAATCAGCCTGTTTGTACGGCGGCCGGGGCGCTGGTGCGGGTGAGGAAGGCGGCTGCACCTTTGACGAATCAACGCCGAAATCTATGAACTCGGTGAATCCCATATCCGCAGGCTTGCCTGTACGTTTGTCGCCGGTACCGTCCTTATTGTGGTTGTACTCGCTTACTGTAATGGTGCCGTCGGTGTTTACGGCTTCTACGAAAGCCACATGCCCGAGAGTCCCAGGGACTACCGCCGCCTCGCCAGCCTTGGGCGTAACGGTGCGCTTCTCGGCAGGCGAGTTGTCGTACCACCGGCCGCCATTACCCAGATTACCGGGCACGCTCGCGCCGTAGGTACCGACTTTCCACTGCACATAATCCGTACAGTTCCGATACTCGTAGCCATTGCGATAGGGTGAAAAGCTGCCGTCAGCGTTAACGATCCCCCAGTTATAGACATCACTTTGGTCGTCGGGATTGGCGCATGAGGCGCCCCCGTTCGACCCGAACTTGCATGGTGCATCATGCCATGGGTAGCTCAGATCATCGGCATATGCGAGCGCTGGCCGGGCAATCTCCTGGGCTGCAAACGCCACCGTACCGCCGGTGACGATAACCGCCGCAGCTACCAACCTTGCGCCGATCTTCAGGGCCGCCGCCCGCATCCTCTCGCCCACCCCGCCAGGCATCTGTTCTTGTGCGTGCGAGAATAGTTCCGCGCTCATTTGCTCGTTTCATACTCTTTCTCCCCACGTTATGGTTAGTAGCTGGCGCCTCGGCGAGGATCACTCACGGTAGTAGAATGACTGCATAATTTTGAGATCTGTCTCGGCTTCGCTTGTGCCAAACCAGGCCTTTGCTTGATCAATTGTTGTAATAGCAGAGAGGCCAGCCGCCCCAGGCGTAGCGACGAATGTGACATCTGGGCCGCCGTCGCCGGCAGTAAAAACAGGATTAGCAACTACAAGTTGTGCTTGCTCGCCTGCTCGCAAGCCATGAACCGCCGAGTCGTCATAGAGGGCGTAACTCGGCACAATGCCGTGCACGAATCCCACGATGACTACACCTTGGCCGGTTCGCTGGGGGTAATATATGCCGGCTACGTACACGGCATCCGCGCCGCGGTCTTTGGTGTTGACGTACAGATTGGCATAGGCGGTGCGTGCCGGATTCTGGAAGCCGCCATACGGCGCGGCGTACCAATCGGCCGGATGGAGGAAGCAGGCCTTCGACTGCACATCGCACACTTCTTTCCAGCCCGCGTAACGAGTACTGTCGGCACCGAGCTTTGGTGCCGGCCCGCTGCGCCGGAACAAATGCACCGGCCATCCTCCGAGCACCAAGCCGCTCAACACGACGATCATCGCCAGCGCCGCAAAGAGCGGAGCAAAAAAGAAATGCGATGCGGATTGTTTACGTGCCACGGGCGGTGCCTCCTTTCAGGCTGGCGTTATGGTACGCAGGGTTGCCCGGCATGTCCAGCCAAACATAACAGATATAGGCGTTGTATAATGCACATTCGTGCGGGCAAGGTTGTAATATACAACACATAATTGCCAAACATGTTTCAGCGGTGATAGAATAAGCATAAGTTTTGCTGCATTCTAAAATAAATATTCTGGCTTTTAGACAAATCGAAAGAGTGGTAACCCCATGAACTATCAAAAGCGCCAACAAAACAAAACACGCCCGGCCAAATGGCTGAGCGCGGCCGGCATAGTAGTAGCACTCCTTTTAATTGGCGGCGTCACGTGGACCATGACCCGTCACGATAAGGGCGTGAATGCCGGTAAGCCTATCAATAACAACACAGCCAATTCCAACACCAAGGGCGAGCCCGCCTCCAACAGCATCACCGGCGGGGGCGACAAAACTGGCGGCAACCCAACCCCTGCGCCTACCGCCACGCTAACCGCGCCGCAAGGTAATTTTGTTAGCAATCACCACCCGAATCTTGGTGGCACGCCCGCTCCTAACACCGAACAATCCGTGTGCAACACCACGCCCGGCGCAACCTGCGAAATTATCTTCACCAAGGACGGCGTGACCAAGACACTGCAAGCCCAAACTACCGACAGCGGCGGCGCCGCCTACTGGAGCTGGAAATTGCAAGACGTCGGCCTGACGCCGGGTTCGTGGCAAGTAAGCGCCAAGGCAACCTCGGGCAGTCAAACACCGCTATCGACCCCTGACGCCATGAACCTTGAGGTCGCGCCATGATCCTACGCAGGCGTACGTTGCGCTTCGTACCGGCCCTCTTTTTGGGGGCCGCTGTTGCCGTTTTTGCCGGAAACGCCGGCCTAGCAAGTGCCGCCTCGTTCAATCCGCACCGCGTCGCTGACGATCAAGTTTTTGATAACACTAGCACCATGACAACCGAGCAAATCGATGCTTTCCTGAACACCTTCCCTGGCAGCTGTATCAGCACCAACAACGGTTTTTCGGCGCCCGTTCCCACCGGTTACACGCCTTCGGGCGGCTACACCTATGGCTCCAACGTGTCGGCTGGTACGGTCATCCAGCATGCCGCTGCCGCCTACGATCTAAACCCCCAAGTCTTAATTGCGACGCTGCAAAAAGAACAAGGGCTGGTGAGCGGCGGTTCCGGCTGCAGCACGCTCCGATACACCGGCGCCATGGGCTATGGCTGCCCGGACAGCGGCACCACGCATAGCTACTCCGGCCTCAACCTATACACCTGGCGCGGCGTCACCGTCACAGCCGTGGATGGCACCTGCGTCAACACCTCTGCCAAGGCCGGCTTCTCGCAACAAGTGATTCACGCTGCCTGGCTGCTCAAATTTGGCGAGCAGCGCTCCGAAGGCAATACGAACTGGGCGATTGTCCGCGGCAGCTGGGACAACTCCGACGACCTCTCAAGCTGCTACAGCGGCCCGATGACGACCGGCACCTACAAAGTCTGCCCCAGCGGCAGCGCTACTTTCTACGACGGCTGGTCAACTATCGACGGCACCTCCGTGCACATGGAAAACGGCGCCACGGCCTCGCTGTACTGGTATACGCCGCACCTGTCCGGCAACTCCAACTTCTTCAACGTTTTTACTAACTGGTTTGGTGTGCCCTATGCCAACGCCAACGACTACTCGTTTGTGACTTCATCGGCCAGCGCCACTCATTTGAGCCCCGGCGCCAGCGGCACCGTGTCGATTGTGCTCAAGAACACCGGCTATAACACCTGGTACTCGGACAACAACCTGCCGGCCGGCAAGCCAGCCACGCGCCTGGCAACCATGGGCTACCAAAACTCGCCGTTCATTAATCCCGACGCCAATTCTCTGTGGACGCAAAACCA
>DASVOI010000010.1:0-18789 GCA_036383395.1 Saccharimonadales bacterium (SeqCode) | reverse complement strand
CGCAACTACCGCGGCCCGATCGGACCACACCCACGGCACGCCGAGTCTTACTTCTTTTACGGCGCCAATGCTCGGCTTCAAACTCGAATCGCTGCCGCTCTATGCCGCCGCCACTCAACAGAACGCCGCAGCGGGCACGATGCTGGCTATCCTGGTACGACCCGGAGCGATAACAATTTCGAGTCTTGGCTTGTGGGTCATTACGGCGGGCGTTACATCATCCGGCGTTAATGGCATGGCATTGTACTCGGCCGACGGACAAACGCTCATTGACCAAACCGGCGACATGACGGCCGCATTTGGCGGCACCGGCTTTATCTCGGGCAACCTCAGCTCAAGCCACACACTGGCCGATTCCACCAATTATTACTTGGCAGTACTGACGCATTTTTCGGGCACCATACCAAGGATCGGCAGCTCCGCCACGTTCGCGGGCAACATTCCGGCCATCAACGGTAACATACCCTCCTTATTTCTCACCAGCCAGGCTTCCTTCCCCAGCAGTTTTACGCCCGGTTCGGCCAGCAAAAACAGCGCCATTTACTGGATGGTCGGCTTCTAAAAGGATATGCAGAACATGGATGGACAAACTTCTGCTCAGGCGATTATTGACCGCGTCATTTACCTCGCATCTCTCGCGTCCGACCCGCGAGGCGTTGACACCACGCTCGACAAACTCCGCCTGCTAACCGCCAAAGGCACGAAACCATCGGCCCAGGACATTGGCGAACTGCAGTCGATCGAGGCCGAACTTGAGGACTATCTGCTGCACAAGGAGCGTTTGCGCTCTTTTACAGCCGAATCACTGCGCGCGAACATGGAACGGCACTTTAGCGGCGTTAGCACCAACCCGCTGCTAGCCGCCAAACGCCAGGCGCTCAAGCAAATCGGCATTATTGTCGCCGTTTGTTTCACGATTACCGGCCTGCTGGCGGTGACGCGGCTGATGCACGGACAAGTGCTTTTAGCCTTCCTCATTTTCGCGCTCTTTTTTGGGCTCGCGCTCTTGTTTCAGTCCACCAAGAAAAAGTTGGTCGCGCAGCTGCAGGGATCGGTCAGCTATTTGATGGCCGCCACGGTCGGAACCGGACTGTTTGCGCTTAATTTTCCGATTATCGCCGAGAATGACCACCTCCAGCGCCTGGCCTTGCTGCAACACGGCGGTTTTCTAGAGGGCGCTATACCCGTCTATGCCTGTTATTACCTGGCCTTTTACCTGTACGCCAGGCAACTGGGCACAGCCATTCCGTGGCTGCTTAAGCCGCTCGGCGTGGCAGTTTCAGCGGTAGTCCTAACTATTGTCTGCCTCGTCATCCCGCATCCGGTTGCCGTGCCCGACGAGCTCTACTACCATCTTGCCCTTGTTGGATTTGGGGTAAGCGTGTACTTTTCGGCTATTGCCGCGGCGCTCGGCTTTATGGCCGTGCCCAAAACCACGGCAGTCTATAGCCGCACCGCGCTGTTCTTGGCAATCTCCATGGTGTTGCAAACGCTTGGCAATGGCAATTTCCTGGTATTTGTAACGTATCCTTCTGGCGATTTTATGGTGAACGACCAAAAAGGCCAGGTGCTGACGGGCGTCTTGATTATGGCGGCTCTTGCGTTCCAATATATTGCAGCGTATAAGTCTAAGACGTCGCTTGAGTAATAATTATCGATTAAGGAGGACTCCTATGGCAAATACTATCCCACTCATCGTTTTCCCGGTGCAAGATCTGGAAAAGGCCAAAAAGTTTTATAACGCCTATTTAGGCACCGAACCCTACGTTGACGGCGCCTACTATGTCGGCTACAAGACTGGCGATTCCGAAGTAGGCCTCGACCCGAACGGCAAAGCGGTAGTCAGCTACATCGACACGGACGACATCGACGCCAGCCTGAAAACCCTGCAAGAAGCGGGTGCGGCCGTAACAATGGAGCCTAAAGATGTGGGCGGCGGCCTGCTGGTGGCGCAGGTTGAGATCGAAGGCAACACTATGGGCCTTCGCCAGAAGGCAAAATAAACTTTCTTGTTGCCCAGGCAAGCTTAAGCATTGTAATGCCCGGCAATGTCTGGTACGTTATGAGTAAATGTCATTTGTATCATTCGTAAAGACTAAGCAGCGCGGACACATTTTACTCGGACTGGCTTTCGTGGGCCTGCTGGTTGGCTGCTTTATGAGCATCGGCTCGCCGCGCGCCAGTGCTGACGACACCGCAAACTACCCCTGGATCCGCCCCGACAACTGGGTGGCGCAAATCATGGCCAATCCCACCGGCGGCAACGGTTGGGGGCACATGACCGTCGACATTGAGCTGGACAAACCCGGTGCCGCCTACAATCCCTGCCACAACACTTCTGACTCATTTGAAGCAGCCTGCGACACGCCTGGCGGCTTCTACAAAGTACTGCGCTACCATCCCGGCTACAGCGACTTCCCCTACGGCGTCTTTATCGACAACAGCAATAATGGCATCAACCACTACTGGGCGCGCCGCGTCAAAAAGGTCTACATGGAGATTTATCCCTGGTCGACCATACCTGGCGGCCCGCTCAGCGGCTACAAGCTAGACCCGGGCGCCTGCGGTTGTATTGTGCATGGCGGCTTCCAGGTCATCGTCAGCGACTGGAAGGGCGGCTATTCCGCCGACATTGGCAAACTCCAAGTCACCGCGCTAGAAGAGTCTGACGTGGGCCGCTTGAACGGATTCATTAAGCGCAACGGTGCGCACGTTGGCCAAGACGAAGTCAATATCGACTGGTTCGGGCAAGACCCCAATACCACTCGTTCCAGCACGCATTACCCTGTATACAGTTTTGCCTCCTGGCCAACGAATACCGACGGCTACTACACTTCCGGACCGGTACTCAAAGGCAACTACCACATCTACGTCACCGACAAAGGCCCCGGCGGCCACGGTCCGACACATCAGGTGGAATGCGTTGGCATTCCCATCCACAGCACCTCAGACCGTATGGACCTGGAGCTGACCCAGCAGCACTTTGGCCTGGACGCTCCCGGCCGGCAATGCTACGACCATTAGGCCTCTTGCAAGCAACTATTGGAATAATCAAAAAAATGTGATTTAATATCGCTATGTCAATTACAGCCGTTGGCGGCGAGGTTATTGTACCGCCCAACGAAAACGGCCCTGCTTTCCATTTGTCTCACACACACCCTGATACGGGTGCGGTAACGACGCTCGGCTTTGAAAAATTCATAGACAGCGAGGTCGTAAACCCGCGGCTCGACCAAGTCGCCGCGTATATCGCACCGCTGATGGCCCGCACGAAGCGGCCCGAAGACAACATCTGGGTGCCGGTAATGGCCGGCGCCTCCCAGGCAGCCGACAATATTATGCAGCGCGTCTGCGCCATAGATTTAGGCATTGGCCCGGAAGTAATGCCCATGAAGGTCAAAAGCTACAATGGCACCGAAGGTGGCACGCTGGACATGCAGCAAGATGCCCCGTCCGGCTTCTCCTTTGAAGGCAAGGTTGTCTGGCTAAACGATGAAACGATTGATGGCGGCATCTCCATGGACGCCCTGGTGCGCCGCGTCGCGAAAGACAATCCGCTCGAAATTAACATCGTTGCGCTTACTCGCAAGCCCGACGCGCATAAAGTCCCGATGCCGCCGAACGATCCCGAGATACAGACCCCTGTTCATCTGATTACCGGCTTTGACGTATCAAACCACTTTTTGCTAGGAATGGGCATGGACTGGCATGGCATGGGCCGCTGGCTGCCCGGCACCGACATCTATCGTCTGAGCGACGGTACTCCAGCAACGTACTCCATGCCGCCCTTTCCGGCGCGCTAAACCCGTTGGCGCGCGGCAGCTAAAAGCCGCTCTTTGACGCGCTAATAACCCGGTCGTTCAGATAGGTAACCGTCACGATTTTATCGCCCTGCGTGTAGGTGCAGACTTCTTGCTTGCCGCCTGTCGAAGCATTGACGCTGGCGATGATCGAGCAGCCTTCGTCCAGCCCGGTTGCCTGTCCGCTGATATCCGCTTTGTTGCTGCCCACGTTCACGCCCGCGGCAAAGTCCAAAATAGAACCGCCGCCCGAACCAGCAGGTGGCGTGGTCGTGCCACCTCCGCCGCTCGTTGAGCCCGAACCGCCTGAGGTGCCGCCCGAGCCGGTAGTGTCGCCAGAACCGCTGCCGCCGCTAGTTGTAACGTCGCTCGCAGCTGCCGCCGGGATTGGCGCCTCCGGACTAATGTTGGTGTAAAATGCGCTGCCCAGCTTTGGCCGCGAGAACGGCCACCAGCCATTGTGCTGCGCAAACAAAAGCCACAATAAAAACAAAATTATGGCCACGAGCAGCCATAGTACATGTTTTTCTTCGCGCATAACGCCCTTTTTATTGGCTCGGGCCACTGCCCGCTCAACCGCTTTTTCTTGTTTTGTCGCCATTTTTGCCCTCCTTAAATGACTACAAGTTTCAAAAGACTTACACACTATAAGCGTATGCAGTAAGAATCGCAACGAAATAACAGGCATTTCATAGTTTTGTAATGATCCGTTCGTGCTGCGGCGTGGCCGGGCGCGTGGTACAATCGACCCATGGCCAGCCGCAAACAAACAACACTTATTATTGGTATCTTTTTTGTCGCGGCAGCTGCCGTTGTCGCTGGAGTCGTGGCCCTGTCTTCGTCATATCTGAACAAGTCCAAGACGGACGCCAACATGGTTTGCAAGACCACGCACGCCAATCACATCATTGCCGTGCAAGATGACAAGGCGGTGCCGGCGCACATTACGGCGCCGCGCTGCGACACGTTGACTATTAAAAACCTTGACGACACCTTACGGATCATGGCTTTTGGGCCGCACGAAAACCATATCCCCTACGATGGCGTGGCCGAGCGCGAACTCGGCAAGAACGGCAGTTTTACCGTTACATTGGTGCAAACCGGCAATTTCCGGCTGCACGACCACATTCACGACGAAGTTCAGGCGACGTTCACTGTTACCAACTAGCTACTGCTGCGGCTGAGCGGGAGCCGGAGGTGTTGGCGGCTGCGGCGCGGGCGGTTGGGCCGGAGGCATGACAGGCGCGGCCGGCGCCGGGCCTTGCGAGACTTGCGGTTCCTGACTTTCCAGGAGCACGTCCTCTTTTTGGTCGGCCGGCTTCAAGATGCTGTCTACTAGTTGGTCGAGCTGGTCATTCGATAAATTCGCCTTCACGGCGTAGCCCTCGATACCTTGGGCGCGCAGGCCCTTGGGCGCGTCGGCCTCGTTCAGGTTAGAGACAATGAGAACCCGAATATCTTTGCCCCACTCGCTGTGGCGCATGGTTTCCAAAATCTGGTCGCCGGCGATTTTTGGCACCATCAGGTCAAGCAAGACGAGATCGGGTAGCTCGCGCTGGATAGTATCGAGCGCCTCGCGTCCGTCGTAGGCAGTAAAACAAGTGTAGCCCAGAAGCTCGAGCCGCGTCTTGTAGATATCCGCCAGGCTGACGTTGTCTTCGACGATGACAATCTTCTGAGATTTGCCGAATTGGTCCATTCTGCTTTGATTCTAGCCCAAAGTGCCGGGGACTACAACCGGTACTGTGCGTACTCGGCTTGGGTGTACAGGCGAGGCACCAATCCGCCGCTCGCGGCGTAGGTGTGGCTACTGTCTACAATAACCGCGTCCGGCGCGAGCGGTAAGTCGCATACAATCCTGCTCATAACCTGCCGGCCGGTCTCGCCCATGGTCCCGGCGTACGATGCCACGTTGGTGACGTTTACGAGCGTGAAGGCACGCCCCTCGTCGGCCACCGCCTGACCGATGTGAGCCGCCGTGCGGCGGATATCACCCGGGTAGCCCCGCAGCTCGGCGGCAGCCGCTCGCTCGCGCGTCAGACCGTAGTGCCGCTGCAACGTCGAGTTGCTTGCGATCTCGCGCTCAATTTCGTATCTTTGATTGTCGGAGTAACCCAGACACTGGCCGACCGCCATATGGTAAGCGTCCCAAGCATCGTGATCCTGAAGGGTCGCCACCCGCCAGCGATTCATTTTGATCACCCCATCGCTCGCGTCGGCGCTGCAGACGGCGGAAACTTCGGCGTGGCCAAACAGGTACGGCAGCCCGCCGGAACCAATAACCAGCGCCGTTGCCTGCTCGATTGGAGTACGTTGAGCCTCCAGCCGTAGGCGCAGCGACGCAACCGTGCCCATATTCCATCGGTCATTAGCAAACGGGTACGCAGCGCAGCTGACTGGCGGGAGGCGGTCATGGTCTAGAATCATAATTAATATGTTTATACAACATTGTAATGCGTTTGTCTATAACTATACGTTCTCGATGTGTGTTATGCTACAAGCATGAGCATTACTCTAACCCCCTATCTCAACTTCGACGGCAACTGTAAAGAGGCGATGGAATTCTACCAGAGCGTGTTCGGCGGCAAGCTGGACATCTCGACGTTCGAAAAATTCCACACGGACGCACCCGACGACTATAAAGACAAGGTTATGCACGCCGTGCTTGAGGCCGACCACCTCCAGCTGATGGCGAGCGACGGCAAGCCGGGCGAACCGACGGCGGTTGGCGACAGCATCAGTCTTTCGCTCTCCGGCGATGACGAAGAAACACTCAGCAACTACTTCAACGCCCTAGCCGACGGCGGCAAAATTACCATGCCGCTCGAAAAACAGGTATGGGGCGACCGCTTTGGTATGGTCACCGACAAGTTCGACATCAACTGGATGGTGAACATCGCCGCCCCCAAGGCTTGAGTACCGCACGACATAAACATTGACGTGCTGGCAGATAATATGTGTTAATAGGCGTTAACAAACGCTTATGACCGATATACCTGCCGGGGCGGAGTATGCCCCCTTGTTCCCTGAAGATCCTGACGCTGCTCTGGCCATGCTCCAGGAGTCTCACGTTGCGCTTGGCATAATGGTGCGGCTAACGGTTGCCGAAGATGAATCACTACGGCAAGTGCGCGCGTCGCTCGCCGAGGCCGATCCTTACCTTGAGGATCGCCTCGGCGACCATGGACGCCGGGCGGTCGTGGCGCTGTACGGCCTGCTAAAAGAGGTTGTCGGGCCGCACGAGCCAGATCTGCTGCTCGAACCCACGCGCATTTTGCCGGTGGCCGCCAAATTGTGGGGGACCGTGGATACGCTGCTCGACACCGTCGCTGATCCGGTGCTGTTCGCGCTGGGCCAGGCTACCTGGCGGCAGGTGGTTATGCGCAGGCGGACCGGGCGGGCAGCGGCGCCGCAGCAGCGATCGCTGCCGCCTGGGCCGGCCGCGCCCATAGCAGCTCCGCCAGCCGCCGCAGTCAAACCTGTGCCGACTCCAGCCGAACCGGCGGCAAAGCCAGCAATTATCATTTCGCAGCCAAAACCCCCAGCAGCCGCCGAGGCGCTGACTCCGCTGCCGCCAAGCCATCCGCTCGCACTCCATCCAAACGCGGTGTTGTTTGGCATACGCTACCACCTGTCGGAGGGCGCGCATCTCGGCAATCCGCGCGCGGCCGACGACTCGCTCATTCCGCTCCTCAGGGACGAGCTGCTCAGAGATGGGCAATTAGACCCCGACGCGGCTCTGGGCCATGCCCACCAGTTCGTGACCGTGTACAGCTCGTTTTTGCGCAAAACCAGCGACCTCGAGCGGCCGCTCAACGTGCAAATCGGGCACCTTATGCCCCACCTGCGGCATTACATCGCCGAGGTCGACAAGCTGCGGGCCATGGGCATCAAAAATGCGTACCGCCGAGCCTGGTCGCATTCGCCCGAGCAACTAGCAACCCTGTACGAGCACTGGGTAGGCCAAAAAGGCTTGAGCCGCGCGGACTTTTACGCCCAAGTGCACCTGAGCGTAAACAATCTGGATGGCGCGCTTGCCGACGCTCACCGAAAGCGCCAAGACCGGGCCAGCGCCACTGCCGTCGCTCGTCCTGGCGCCAAAGCCAACAAAGCTCGAATCGGCACGCAGCCGCTTGATACCGAGCCGACGATCCTGCATGGGATGCGTTCGGCCATCCTGCACAAAGAGGTTACGATGCGCGGCAGCGTCGTCAGCTCGCTGACCGGCACGATGAGTGAAATCACCGGTCAACTCATAGCAGACGGCTACCAGCGGGCCGATGCCCGGAACATCGCCCGGTTTTTCGTAAAGGCCGTTTCACGCTATAGCCGAATGGTAACCGGCCAGCCGCACCACGACAACCTTACTACCGAGCGCTTGCAGCCTCTGCTTGCACAATATCTCGAAGATTGCGAGGGGCTGCGGCAGCTCAATGTGCCAGCACCTTACCGGCGCGGCCTCACGTACGACCCAGCCACCATGGCCGGGCTGTACGACTATTGGGTCGGCACCAAGCACCTGCCAGAATGGGCCTTTGACGGCGTGGTTGCCAGTAAGGCGCTCAACATCGACAAGGCCCTTGCCGCCCTTTACGAGAATTATGGTGAGGAGGTGCCGCCCCTCAAGCGGTTACTCCCAGAAGGGCATATCAGTCAGCCGCTCGCGGCGGGCACGACGATGACGCTAGAAGATCTGCTGCACGAGTCGGCGGCCGGCCCCGAAGCGAGCTTCTTTGCATTTCAGGAACGCATCGCCGACGTGCGCCACGTGTCCGACCTGCTGCGCTCGGTGAGTTTGGACCAAGCGCTGGCCGTGGTATTGGTGTACGACCTCGACGTGCGCGGCGGCGAAGATATTGACGTGGCCGCCCTGGCAACTCGCCTTAGCGTGCCGGTGCGCGGCCTCGCTGAGTACGTCGAAGAAACAGTCATGCCGCTGCTCGCCCAGAGGGCGAGCGGGCAAGCGGTTTAGGCCGCCTGCGGGCGCTCCCAGTCCGGCGGTTCGCCGCCCGCTTCGCGCCGCCGCCACTCATCTAGCCTGAACACTGCACCCGCCCGGTCAACCGCGCACGGACCGAGTCGTTTGGGCGGATGCTGCGGCGTACCTAGCTCAGTTACCAGGCGCAGCGTGGCAGCGCAGCTCAAACCGCCGCACGGCAGGGCCGCGGCCACCGGCCGGCCGTCGGGCCGGTAATATGCTTCTGGACGCAACGTCGACCAGCTATCCTCGCACGAGCCGCTCACCAGGCAGCTCGGCGCGTCAATATTGCCGTCCTTGTTCACCTGCGCGTCGCCGCCGCACACACGGCAGTCCAGCGGCTCGCCGGTCGGCAAATCCAGCGTCGGATACTGCTCGCCAGCGGCCGCGCCGCCTAATTCTTCGAGCGCCTGCTGGATTTGCAGCTGCGCGCGCAGCGTTGCCATCGCACAGGCCGGACTGCCGTCGTGATTCTGCACCAGCTCGAGAGCTCCAGGAGGTAATCCTTCGTTTGCCATAGTTGCAAGCGCATTATAAACCCTCGCGGCCGCAATATATGTAAACGTGCTACCATAAAAGGTATGCGACCAATATGGAATGGATCAATCAGCTTTGGACTCGTGAACATCCCGGTGCGTTTGTACAGCGCCGTTAATCCGCGCGAGGGCATCGACCTTGATATGCTGCACAAGGACGACCACGCGCCCATCCGCTACGCGCGCATCTGCCGCAAAGACGGCGAAGAAATTCCGTGGAACGACATCGTCAAAGGCTACGAGTACCGTGACGGCGACTACGTCGTGCTCACCAAAAAAGAGATGGAAAGCATTGACGCGAAAAAAACGCAAACCATCGATATCCAGCAATTTGTGGACGAGCAAGACATCGACATCCGTTATTTCGAAAAACCCTACTACCTCGAAGTGGTCAAAGGCGGCGAGAAAGCCTACGCGCTGCTGCGCGGGGCGCTGCAAAAGTCCGGCAAGCTGGCACTGGCCAAGTTTGTGCTGCACGAGCGCGAGCATGTAGCGGCCCTGAAGCCAGTCGGCCGCGCCCTGGTACTCAACCAAATGCGCTTCCCCACCGACCTGCGCGAAGCCGGCGAGCTGCACTTCCCGACCGACAAAGATTTGAGCGCCAAAGAACTCGACATGGCCCTCAAGCTGGTCAAGCAAGAAACCAAGTCGTTCATCGCCGAAGACCTGCACGATACCTACACCGAAGAACTCGAAGAGATGATCAAAGAAAAGACCAAGGGTAAAAAACCGGCCAAACACAAGAGCGCGCCGCCCAAAGAAACGACTGCCGGCGATCTTATGAGCGCGCTCAAAGCCAGCCTAAAAGAGGAGTAACCACTGCCTATGGGGCTTTCCAAGTACTTCAAAAAGCGCAACTTTGGACAAACGCCGGAACCCCGCGGCCAGGCTCGCCGCAGCAGCGGCAAAAAACTGGCGTTTGTAGTGCAAGAGCACCACGCCTCGCAGTTGCACTACGATTTTCGCCTGGAAATTGACGGCGTGCTAAAGAGTTGGGCGGTGCCAAAAGGCCCCAGCCTGGACCCGCACGAGCACCATCTGGCGGTGCACACCGAAGACCACCCATTTGAATATCGCAAATTCGAGGGAGTCATTCCCGAAGGCAACTACGGCGCGGGCAACGTCATTATCTGGGACGAAGGCTGGTACGAAGCCCGCAAAGGCGACCCGGTGCACGGCGAAGAGACCATGCGCAAGGAGCTCAAAAAAGGTCACCTCACCTTCATTTTGCACGGCACAAAACTAAAGGGCGAGTTTGCGCTCATCAAAATGCAGCACGCAAGCGACGAAGACGCCTGGCTGCTCGTAAAAAAGGGCGACGAGTTCGCCAGCGGCGCCGACATCACCAAGCAAGACGAGTCGGTGAAAACGCGCCGCAAGGTAGACGACCTGGGCGGCAAAGCGCCCGCTATCACCAGTTATCCGAAACGCGCCAAACCATGGGCCGTAAAGCCCATGCTCAGCACGCTGGTAGACGAGCCGTTTAACCGCCGCGACTGGCTGTTCGAAATAAAATGGGACGGCTATCGAGCTATTGGCAGCAAGCACGGCAAAAAAATTGAGCTGTATTCGCGCAATGGCATAGATTTCACTGGCAAATATGCGCCGGTGGCCGAAGCCCTGAGCGACTTTAAACACGACGTTATTGTGGACGGCGAAATTGTGGCCGTGGACGAGCACGGCTCGGCGCACTTCGAGTGGCTGCAAAACTGGCACCGCCAGCCAGAGGGTGCGCTGCACTACTACTTATTCGACATTTTGTGGTGCGACGGCCGCGACGTGCGCGGCATGCCGCTCGCGCAGCGCAAGGCGCTCCTCAAACATATCATGCCCGAGAACAGTGTAGTGCGCTACAGTGACGACATCGAGGAAAACGGCCTAAAATTATTCCGCGAGATGCAAAAGCGCGGCCTGGAGGGCATGGTTGCCAAACGCGCCGCCAGCCCTTACCGCGAAGGCGACCGCGGCGCCGATTGGCTCAAAGTAAAAACGCATCTGCGCCAAGAAGTGGTAATCGGTGGCTACACCGAGCCGCGCGGCACCCGCCAGTACTTGGGCTCGCTGCTGGTAGGAGTCTACGAAGACGGCGAGCTGCGCTACTGCGGGCACTCCGGCGGCGGCATTCCCGACGATCAGCGCAAGCAGCTGCGCGATAAACTGGCGCGGCTAGAGCGCAAAAGCTCGCCGTTCAGCGTTGAGCCAAAGCCCAACGCGCCCGTGCACTGGGTTAAGCCGGAATTGGTCTGCGAAATGAGCTTCAGCGAGTGGACGAGCGACGGCCTCATGCGCCAACCGCAGTTCGAAGGCCTGCGCGAAGACAAAAAGCCCGCGAGCGTACATAAAGAGAAGGTCCACGCGGCTGCGGGAGGGGTGACTCCCGTGCGCGCAGCCGCTAAGGGCCTGCCTTTTGAACTCACGCACCTCGACAAAATTTTCTTCCCCAAGCCCAAGTACACCAAAGGCGACCTCATCAACTACTACGAATCGGTTGCCGACTACCTGCTGCCCTACCTAAAAGACCGGCCGTGCAGCATGAACCGCATGCCAAACGGCATCACCGGCGAAAGTTTCTTCCAGAAAAATAATGAGCACCTGCCCGACTGGGTGCCGCACGCCGACATCTTCTCGGAAAGCAACAACGAAAACCTGCGCTGGATTGTCGGCGGCGATCTGCCCACGCTCCTATATATGGTGCAGCTGGGCTGCGTGGAGATTAACCCCTGGAACTCACGCACCGGTCATCTGCAAAAACCGGATTGGATCGTCATCGACCTCGACCCGGAAGGCGTCGGCTTTGACAAAGTAATAGAAGTGGCCCGCACCGTGCATGAGGTGTGCGAGGAGTGGCACATTCCGGCCTACCCCAAAACATCGGGCAAAACCGGTCTGCACATATACATCCCCATGCATGCCAAGTACGCCTACGAGCAGGGCAAAAACCTGGCGCACCTCATCGCTCTGGAAGTCAACAAGCGCCAGCCCAAAGTGACCAGCGTAGAACGCCTGCCCGAAAAGCGCAAACGCAAAATTTACCTCGACTTTTTGCAGAACCGCGAAGGCCAGACCCTGGCGGCGCCCTACTCGGTGCGCCCCACGCCGGAAGCCACCGTTTCCATGCCGCTGCACTGGGATGAAGTAAAGCCCGGGCTCAAGCCCACCGACTTTACGATTGCAAACGCTCTAAAGCGCTTGAAGCAAACCGGCGACCTATGGCAACCAGCCCTGGCCAAAGGCATTGATCTACAGGCCGTTTTGAAACGCGTAGGCGGATAATGCTATAGTTTAGGTAAGATGCCGAAAAAATATCGAGTGCCGCTGTTTGTAATCCTGTGCGCAGGTGTTTTGACGGCGGGAGCCGGAGCGTTCTTTGCGCTGCACAACCGCAACTTCCAAGTGCTCAATCCGCGCGGTACCATTGCCTCGCAGGAGCGCGACTTAATGATCATTGCCGCTCTTTTGGCCATCGTCGTGATTGTGCCGGTGTTTGCCATGACCTTCACGTTTGCCTGGAAATACCGCGCCAGCAATACCAAAGCAAAATACACGCCCGACGCCGACAAAAACGCCGCGGCCGAAACCGCTTGGTGGCTTATTCCGTTCATAATCATTGGCGTTTTGTCGGTCATTACCTGGGTCAGCAGCCACTCACTGGACCCGTTTAAACCGATTGCCGGCGGCATCAAGCCGCTCAAAATTGAAGTGGTGGCCCTGCAGTGGCGCTGGCTGTTCATTTACCCCGAGCAGCATATCGCCACCATGAACCTCGCGCAGTTGCCGGTCGGGCAGCCGGTGGAGTTCGACATTACGTCGGATGCGCCGATGAACTCCTTTTGGATTCCGCAGCTCGGCGGCCAAATTTACGCCATGAGCGGCATGAACACGCAACTGCATCTGGTGGCAGATAAGGCCGGTGATTACGCCGGATCGTCGGCCAACATCAGCGGCTCGGGCTTTGCCGACATGCGCTTCACGGCGCGGGCCAGCTCGCGCGACGATTTCGACGAATGGGTGCGCATGGCGCAAAGTTCGTCCGACCATCTGGGCTGGACCGCCTACAGCCAACTAGCCAAGCCCAGCAAAGATGAAACCGTGCGCTACTTCTCCTCTCCTGACCCAACCCTGTATGATACGATACTTATGAAATACATGGGCCATGGGGACCATTAAGGGTAACGACCGATGACATTATTTGCTGACTTATTCGGAAGATTGACGCTTGAGGCCTTCAAGCACGACCCGATTGTCATGGGCGGCGTCGCCGGCATGACGCTGGGGCTGCTTGGTGCGGTAGCCGCCGTTACCTACTTTAAGCGCTGGAAATGGCTATGGAAGGAGTGGATCACCACCACCGACCCTAAGAAAATCGGCGTCATGTACATTATCGTAGCGATTGTGATGCTGCTGCGCGGGCTGTCCGACGCACTGCTAATGCGCGGCCAGCAGGCGGTCGCTTCGGGTGCGTCGCACGGCTACCTCAATAGCGACCACTTCCAGCAAATCATTACCGCCCACGGTACCATGATGATTTTCTTTGTAGCCATGGGCCTGCTGTTTGGCTTACTTAACCTGGTGGTGCCGCTGCAAACCGGCTCGCGCGACGTGGCCTTCCCTTTTATGAACGCGACCAGTTTTTGGCTGTTTGCCGCTGGCATGGTACTGGTAAACATGTCGCTGGCCGTGGGCGAATTTGCGGCCACCGGCTGGCTGGCCTACCCGCCGCTTTCCGAATTGCAATACAGCCCGGGCGTTGGTGTCGACTATTGGATCTGGAGCCTGCAGATTGCCGGTGTCGGCAGCTTGCTTTCGGGCATTAACTTCTTTGTGACAGTTATAAAAATGCGCGCGCCGGGCATGAGCCTGATGAAAATGCCGATGTTCTTATGGAGCGTCCTGGGCAGCATGAGTTTGGTGATGTTCGCCTTCCCCATCCTGACGGCCACGCTGGCCATGTTGGCACTGGATCGTACGCTCGGCATGCACTTCTTTACCAGCACGGCCGGCGGCAATCCCATGATGTACGTCAACCTGATTTGGGCCTGGGGGCACCCCGAGGTCTATATCCTCATTCTGCCGGCCTTTGGCGTGTTCTCTGAGGTAGTGCCGGTATTCTCAGGCAAGCGGCTATTTGGCTACACCAGCATGGTGTGGGCCATTTGGTCGATTGTGGTGCTATCGTTCTTGGTGTGGCTGCACCACTTCTTTACCATGGGCGCCGGTGCGGACGTGAACGCCTTCTTTGGCATTATGACCATGATTATTGCCGTGCCGACGGGCGTAAAAGTATTTAACTGGCTGTTTACCATGCACCGCGGACGTATTGTGTTCGATACGCCCATGCTGTGGTTTTTGGGCTTTGTAGTGACGTTTACCATTGGCGGTGCCGCGGGCGTGCTACTGGCCATGCCGCCGGCCGACTTCCAGCTGCACAACAGCCTGTTCCTGGTGGCGCACTTCCACACCATGATTATTGGCGGCGTGGTGTTCGGCTTCTTTGCCGGCCTCAACTACTGGTTCCCCAAAATCTTCGGCTTCAAACTGAATGAATTTTTGGGCAAATGCGCCTTTTGGTGCTGGCTGCTTGGCTTTGTGCTGGCCTTTGTGCCGCTATATATTTTAGGCCTGATGGGCGCCACCCGCCGCCTCGACCATTACGATGCTTCGCAAGGCTGGCAGCAGCTGTTTATCGTGGCTGCTGTGGGCGTGGTGCTGGTGTGTGCCGGCGTCGGTTTCCAGCTCTTGCAGCTGGCCTACAGCATCTGGAAGCGCAAAGACAACCTCGACACCACCGGCGACCCCTGGAACGGCCGCACGCTGGAGTGGTCTACCGCATCGCCGCCCCCGGAATATAATTTTGCCGTCATCCCTACCGTACATGCCCGTGACGAGTTCTGGGAAATGAAGCAAACCGGCATGACCCACGCCGAGCCAGCCAAGTACCTGCCCATCCGCGTGCCTAAAAACACGCCGCTGGCAATTTGCGTCGCGGCCTGCGCACTCACCTTTGGCTTTGCCATGATTTGGCACATATGGTGGCTGGCCATCCTCGGCTTCGTAGGGGTTGTTACTACACTTGTTATTCGCTTGAGCGATGACGACACTGAGCGCACTATTTCCGCGGCCGAAATTGCCCGCACCGAAGCCGAAGCAAAGGAGCGCTACGCATGAGTGAGCTAACCGCCGTCGAAGCCGCACCTGGCACCGCCGAAACGGCCAACGATTCCAAGACGCAGTTCGGCTTCTGGATCTACATCATGACCGACTGCATACTCTTTGCAACGCTGTTTGCGACCTATGCCGTCTTGCGCGGCAACACCGCCGGCGGCGAGGGCGCCAAAGAGCTATTCAGTCTGCCTTACGTATTGGCCGAAACCCTGGCGCTGCTCACCAGCAGCTTTACCTGCGGCTTGGGCCTTTTGGCGGCCCGCCGCGGCGACACCACCCAGGTATATATATGGTTCGCCATTACCTTCCTGCTTGGCGCCGCTTTCTTGAGCCTCGAGTTAAACGAATTCACCCACCTGGCGCACGAGGGCAACAGCTGGCGCCGCAGCGGCTTCCTGTCGTCGTTCTTTACGCTGGTTGGCACGCATGGGGCACACATCACCTCCGGCCTTATCTGGATCGTCGTAATGATGACCCAGGTGCTGCGCCGCGGCATGACCGCAAATAACTTGCGCCGCCTGACTCTGTTAAGCCTGTTCTGGCACTTCTTGGACATTGTCTGGATATTTATCTTTACCATCGTGTATCTGTTGGGGGCGCTATGAGCAAAGCAATTACCGAAGCAGAAACGTCCGGCCATGGCAGCGTAAAGACGTATATCACCGGTTTTGTATTGTCGGTGGCGCTAACGCTCGCCGCGTACTTCATGGTGGTGCACCGCACGTTTGGCCGCCAGGGCATTATTGCCGGCATTTTGCTGCTGGCCGTGGTGCAGTTTGTGGTGCAAATGACGTTCTTCTTGCACCTGTTTAGCGAAAAGAGGCCGCGCTGGAATCTGCTGCTGCTCATGTTCATGCTGATCGTGCTGGTCATTTTAGTATTCGGCTCGCTGTGGATTATGAGCAACCTCAACTACCATATGGATCCTAACCAGGTGAATACCTACCTCAAGAATCAAGATGACCTCTAGCCTGTTTCAAACATACTACCGGCTGACCAAACCCGGCATTATCTATGGCAACTCGCTAAATGTGGCGGCCGGCTATTTTCTGGCGGCCGGCATTTTGCGGCACTTCGACCTGAAGATCCTCGTCGGCGTGTTGCTTGGCTCGGCGCTGGTGATGGCCTCCGGCTGCGTCTTCAACAACTTTATCGACCGGCACATCGACGACAAAATGGCCCGCACCAAAAAACGCGCACTGGTCACCGGCACCGTCAAACCAGCGGCAGCGCTCAGCTATGCCAGCGCGCTCGGGCTGCTTGGTTTTGGAGTGCTCACGGCGCTTACCAACTGGGTCACGGTGGCCGTCGGCATAGTGGGCTTTGTGTTTTACGTGGTTATTTACGCTATTGGCAAGCGCAAGTCGGTGTACGGCACGCTGGTGGGCAGCGTCAGCGGCGCCATTCCGCCGCTCGCCGGCTACACCGCGCTTTCCGGTCAGCTGGACGGCGCCGCTTGGATTCTATTTGCCATCTTGGTGACGTGGCAGATGCCGCACTTTTACGCCATCGCCATTTACCGCCTAAAGGATTATGCCAGCGCCGGCCTGCCGGTCTGGCCGGTCAAAAAAGGCGTAAACAGCGCCAAGGGGCAGATCATTGCCTGGACGGCCGCGTTTTTAGTAGTGTCATGCGCACTGACGTTCTTTGGCTATACCGGCTATATTTATTTGGCCGTGATGCTGGCGATTAGCTCGGTGTGGCTATTTAAGGCCCTGCAAGGCTTCCGCACTCCGGACACTGACCGCTGGGCACGCAAAATGTTCTTTTTCTCCCTGATCGTAACGCTTGTGACCGATGTCATGCTTGCGGTTGGCGCGCTGCTTCCCTAAACTATTAGGTATGGTATTACTTCACGTCTTGATCGCACTCAGCAGTATGGCCCTGGCTACGTATGCGCTTTTCGTACCCTCGGCAGCGAGACTCTACGCCAACTATGCGCTTATCGGCCTAACGGTCGGCAGCGGCACATACTTAGTGGTAAGCAAGCCGGCGCACATGCTCGAAACCTGCACCATGGGCCTTTTGTACTTGGGCTTTACGCTGGTTGCCACCTTTGTCACGCGGCGCAAACTAGCCGCGCAACGAGTACGCGTCCACCGCGACGACTCACTTTAAGGCCGGGAAATATTGTAGGCAAAGGCCGCGGCCTGGGCTTTGCTCAAGCCATGACTCAGCGCGACCGGCCTGATGGCGGCGCGCAGATAGGGGCGCAGCTTGCCGGCGAGCGTCATTCGTTTGTTCTCTATTTTTACGCTCCTGGCGTTGGGGAACATACTGCTGGAACGCCCCAGGAGCGCTTCCTTGTATAGCGTGGCGTAGACTTGCGGCATGCCGCCCGTTTCGTGCAACGCCGTGCTGGCCGCCTGGAATAAGCCGCGAACTGCGGCACGATTCGCCACAGCGTCAGGATGGGTCAAAAGGAATACTTCGGCGTCGGAAATCTCGATAGGGCTGGCCGGCTCGGTAGTCCACAGCCAGTACGGGCCGTGGCTCAGCGCCGCAACCGAAGAGACAATATTGTCTTTCGTGGCCTGATATACCCCCGGCAAAATAGCAGCCAGCCGATCGTTGCCGTGGAAGCCCACGCGTTCGTGCTCTTGGGTGGTACGCGCGACGACGGCCGCCAAATCAGGACCGGCAAGCTCGGATGCGATAAATGCATCCCAGCTCAACTGCTCATCATCGATGAGCGTGAGCGCAGTCAGCCCCACGTCGGCAGTCACGCCAATAAGGTTCTGGGGATAATCTACAGAGGTTTCGGTAAAACGGTCAAATAGCGGCACGGCTGGGTTGCTCTGTTCAACGCCAGCGGGCCCGGTGGGTCCGTATGGCATTAGTTCATTATACCAATTACTTTACTGCCCGGATTGATATTGGCGGCCAAGATATGCTTGGAACACCGGCGCGAATTTGCAGGGATGCATGACCGCGCACACGGCGTTGTCGAATTGAGCGTAGGCAGCGAAGGCCTCGGTTTTTTGCTGCAGATCGCCGTCGGTGACGTTGGGCGCCATCTCGTGTATGGGGTAGCCTATGTAGAAGTGAATGGGGATGGTCACAGCGTCGGCAAACTGTTGCATTTCGTAAGCGGCGTGGGCGCGCTGGGTGTAGCGGCCGGTGGCCATGTGGTCGCTGTGGTCGGGGTAAATTCTGCCGGTGTAGTTGCTTTGGGTACGAACTTCGCCTGGTTGGTATGCGTGCATCAGCTGCGTCAGCGCTGCCGTCAGCTGGTCGGACGTGTACTTGGACTGGCCATCGACTGTTTGCATCTCCTTGATCTGACCAGCCTCCAGACGCGCCAGGCCCTCGT
>DASVOI010000009.1:0-26566 GCA_036383395.1 Saccharimonadales bacterium (SeqCode) | reverse complement strand
AGACCATCGTGCCGTTGGCGATAAGTGTTACGTCACTGCCTTCGCGGAACACGTAGGCTTGGCCGATCTTAAATGGCGTGTCGGGCGTCGTCAGGACCGGCGAAGCGCCGCGAGCCAGCCGAATGTAGTTGGGATGCGGATCATCCACCATGGCGGCGGCCATTTTCTCGGACTCCACGCTGTCGCAGGGCACCAGCACAACCATGTTTGGCAAGACGCGCATCAGCGTCACGTCCTCGAGTGCCTGATGCGTCGCACCGTCCGGCGAAGTATATAGCCCGGCGTGCGAGCCCACGATCTTGACGTTCCGCTCATTCAGGCAAATGGTGGTGCGGATTTGCTCCCAGCAGCGGCCAGGACAGAACGCGGCGTAGCTGCTGACGAACGGAATCTTGCCCATAGCGGCCATACCTGAGCCCACGGTGACGATGTTTTGCTCGGCGATGCCGGCTTCTATGAAGCGGTCCGGAAAGGCCTCGGCAAACAGGCTCATCTTGGTGCTGTCAGTCAGGTCGGCGCAAATGCCCACTACTTGCGGATTTTGCTTGCCAGCCGTCAACAGGCCGCGGCCGAAACCGTCACGAATAGACTCCATCTTTAGCTTGTCGGGGCTTAGGTCGTCAATAAGGTGTAAATCTGCCATGTTAGTCGTTCTCGCTCTTGATTTTGCCTTGCAGAGTATGGATTTCGTGCAGCGCTTTCTTGGCCTGCTCGTGATTAGGCGCCACGCCGTGCCAGTGGAAGTCGTACTCCATAAAGTCGACGCCCTTGCCCGGAATGGTGTGCGCCAAAATGGCCACCGGCTTTTCGACAATTGCCTTGGCCATGTTCACGGCGTCGATCACGGCCTCGACGTCGTTGCCGTCGATCTCCAAAACGTGCCAGCCAAAGCTCTCCCACTTGCCGCGCAAATCTTCCAGCGGCATAACGACTTCGGTGGGGCCGTCAATTTGAATATTGTTGCGGTCGACAATGACGATCATGTTAGTAAGCTTGTATTTAGCGGCCAGCATAATCGCTTCCCAGTTGTTGCCTTCGTTGAGCTCGCCGTCGCCGACGGTCACGTACACCCAGCGGTGCGGTTGCTTATTCATGCGAAGCGCCAGCGCCATGCCGGCAGCCTGGCTGAGACCCGAGCCGAGCGGCCCGCTGGTGTTCTCCACGCCTGGCAGCAGGATGCGCTCCGGGTGGCCTTGCAGGCGTGAACCCAGGCTCCGCAGCGTCCACAACTCCTTGCGGTCAAAGTAGCCGGCGTGGGCCATGGTAGCATAGCGCACCGGACAGGTGTGGCCGTTACTCTGAATAAGAATGTCGCGCTCGTCCCAGTCGGGATCGTGGGGGTCGTGCTGCATAATATTGAAGTACAGCGCGGTGTAGATGTCGGCCTGGCCCAGCGAACCGCCGGGGTGGCCGCTGCCGGCCAGCTCCAACATCTTGATGATGTCTTGCCGGATTTCGTTTGCCTTCAGTTCCAGGGCTTCAATGGAAAAAATCTGTCGCATATCGTTAATGATTATAGCCAGTGAACGCCGCGCTTGCAAAATATCCGGCTGCCGCGTAAGGTAAACACTAATGGCCGAGATGTTCGTCCCCGCCGAAACGTTTAAGCGCCCTATGGTGGTCGGCGAGGAGATTCTCTTGGATTTGGCAAAGCCAGACCTGCAACCGCATGTCACCGGCCTGGCGCTTCACGCCGAGGCCAACGGCCGCGTCAGGAGTGAGATCGCCCTTTTCGCTGGCTCGCTTGCCTATAGCGGCGATGTCGAATACCGCGGCGAGGTGCAGAGCGCCCTGGAGGCAGTTGGCGAAGTGACCGCCCCCGCCGCTCTGGAGCCTGCGGGTCTTGGGCACGCCAGCCGCTACGGCGGCCGCGCCGTGCGCGAAGGGCTGGAATTTGGCGTGTACACCTATGACAGCCCGGCGTTCCAAGCTCCCCGGCTAAACTTCGACCCGCTCGACCTCGATAGCATCTTCGAAGCGCTTTCCGATTTTTACGGTACCGAGACCGGGCTGCCAGGACTGCATTTTAGCAGCCTGCATCTGGGCGTAAGCGGCGCCCACCCCTCGCTGCACATCAACGGCCGCTATCGGGATCGGCGCGATTTTGCCTTGCAGCAGGCGGTACTGGATTGCCAAACCGGGCTGCCTCGCCACGGTACCTATGCCATTGCCAACGGCCAAGAGGGCGACCAACTAACCACCGTCGACCAGTTGCACGGCGGCGCTCAGCTGAGCATGACCATGCGGGGCTACGACGCTTCGTGGCGCGTACGCGGATAGGGCGCGCGCTCGACGATGTGCGTCAATGTCTGAAAGGCGCCGGCCGGATCGCCGGCATGCTGAATAAATCCGCCGGTGTTCAAAACATCTACGCCGCCTGCCGCCAGTACGTGGGCGTTCTGGTTGTTGATGCCGCCGTCCCAACCGATTTCCAGCTGCGGCTTCTGCCGTTTTAGGTACAAAACCTTGGTAAGCAAATGAGTGTTGGCCTGGCCGCCGAAATGGCCCAAATGGCCAGAGAAAATCAGCACGTGGTCAATCCAGGGCAGCGCCGGCTCGATCATTTGCGGCATGCTCTCGGGCTTGAGCGCCACGCCGACTTCTACGCCGCGCTGGTGAGCCAACTCGGCAAAATCGACGAAATTGCCGTCAGCTTCGGCGTGCACGATGATCAGCTGCGGCGCCAGGTTCAAGAGCAGCTTGGCGTGCTTGAACGGCTCCTTGTACATCACATGGAGGTCGGCGCGCACACCGCCCGGCCACCAGACTTGGTCGATGGCGATTGTTTTAGTAGGCGCAAACCGGCCATCGGCTAGGTCAATATGAATACGTGCAGCAAAGGGCGCGACCCGCTCCACCTGCTGCCGGTATTCTTCCGTGCTCCCCGCCAAAACCGTTGGACAAATTGTTGCTGCCATCTTGTATACTTTTGATGTCTATATGTAAGAGTATACCGCTTATGCAAACTGAGCAAGACATAGAGCCACTCTTGGCCACCCAAAAGGAGCAACTAGGCCTCACCTTTAGCGACGGCGATTCGGTAGATGGCAAGTCACTAGCGATTTTGGGCGCCAATATCGCCATTATTACGTATGTGAATCAGACTGCTGCTGGGCTGGCACTGTGGGAATACATCGTACTGTATGCGCCATTTGTGCTGTCGCTGGCGCTGGATGTGTTCTCGGTATGGCCCCAGCACTACCGCGGCCCAGGCGTGCGGTCGGAACTGCTGCAAGACTACCTGAACATGCCCCGCGAGGATCTGCTGCTGCAGTTGCTGTCGGATACGCAATCGGCCATCGAGCATAACACCCATCTAAACAAACTTCGGTTGCGGGCCTGCGTATACTCCATTGGACTCACCGGCTTGGGTTTCTTGGCGGTATTGCTTATACTATAGGTATGGTGAAGAGCATGAAACGTGAGAATCAGCCCAAAAAGCCCCTGAAACTACCGCCGCCAAATGAGACTATGACTATCTGGAAGGGACTCTAGTGTTTATTTTTGGTCAGCCCAGCTGATCGAGTTCTTTGATGCGGCGCTTGAAGCGCGGCGCGCCGGCGAACGGCGTGGCCAGCCAGGCTTCGGCCAGGCGCAGGGCTTCGTCGGCCTTCATGTAACGAGCCGGCAGGCAGAGCACGTTGGCGTCGTCGTCGTTGCGGCTGGCGTGCACCTCTTCGTTATTCCAGGCTAGCGCGGCACGGATGCCTTTGAAGCGGTTGGCGGCCATGCAAATGCCCTGCCCCGAGCCGCAAATAAGAATGCCGCGCGGGTCGGCGTCATCGCTGGCTTTCATACCGGCAACCGTGCGGGCGGCGAATTGCGGATAGTCATCTTGGGAGTCGAGGCGGTCGTCGCCCTCATCAATCACTTCGTAGCCGGCGCGCACTAAGCCTTCGGTCAACTCGCGCTTCATGTCGAAGCCGTTGTGGTCGGCGCCAATGTAAACTTTCATACCCGTATGATAGCGCGGCGCGCGCGGCCTTGCCAAGCCGCTTATGCTACTTCTGGGCAAAACGGGTGAAGCGGGAGCGGGCTTCGTCGCGGACGTTTGTCACTACGCGGCCGGCTTCACGGACTAGGTTGGCGGCTAACTTATAGGTCTCGTTGCGCCGGATGGCGGCCAAGATGCGGTGGTACTGCACGCCCAGCCAGGCGTCAAAGCGGCGCAAGTAAGGCTCTGCCCGGCGCCACCCGCCGATTGCCGTCCGGCAGACAACAATAGCAGCGCGAATGAGCGCCCAGCGCAGTTCGTGGGCCACTCGGCCAGCTACAGCGCGCAAACGCTGCCACATGGCGCCGGCAACCGCGGCGATGCCGCGAGCGACGCTCGAAATAACGGCCGCCAAACGCGGCGTATGTGCTCGGGCAGCGCTCACGGCAGCGGCAAAGCCCATACCAAGCAGACTACCGAGTACGTGCAGGAGCAGCAAAACGCGGCTGGGACGCCTGGGCCTGCGAACGACCACTATGGGCTGCGGCTCGGGCTCGACGGCATCGAGCGGCATGGGCATAGGCGCCGCATCAATCATGGCCTCGCTATCAGCGGAAATAACTTCATCCTCGGCAGCGGCCACGGCGGGCTCAAGATCGGCTTTCTGCCGGCGCAGCAGCGCTGCAACGGCGCGGAATCCGCGGACGATATTCGTACCAAAAATAAATACGACCGCCAGCGCCAACACGGCGACCAGCAGCGACATCACTTGATCCGGATTCAGCGTAATGTTTGTGCCGGGAATAACGCCAGCCGCGGCAAACACAAACAGCGAATTTGTGACCGTATACGTTTGCCCGAGCTCGACAACGACGCACAGAGCAAGGACCCAAATGATGATTTTTATGTAACGCGCACGCATCCCGGCTAACCACCTTTTGCCGTTATGATACCTCAGTTACCCCAACATTTCCAGTAGATTGTCAAAGATAGTATGTAACTTATGCTTTCTTAGCGAGCATGCGGCCCACATCGGCCACTTCTTCGACCAAGCGGTTGCTGTAGCCCCACTCGTTGTCGTACCAGGCGCACACCTTTACCATGTCGCCTTGCACCACGTTGGTGAGGTGCAGGTCAACGATGGCCGAGTGGCTGTTGCCGATAAAGTCACTGCTGACCAGCTCTTCGTCGGTGGCATCCAAAATGCCCTGGTAAAACGGATTCTTGGCAGCCTCGGTAAAGGCTTCGTTAACTTCTTCGATCGTCACTTTGCGCTTGGTAATAATCACGAAGTCGGCCAGCGACACCACCGGGGTAGGAACGCGCACTTCAAAGGCGCCAAAGTTCTCCTTAACGGCTGGCAGGGCCTTGGCAGTCGAAATGGAAGCGCCGGTCGTGGTTGGCACGATGTTCTCGGCGGCCGAGCGGCCGTCGCGCAGCGCCTTACCGCCGGGCGCATCTTGCAGCTTTTGACTAGCAGTATAGCTGTGAATGGTAGTCATCATCACCTTTTGGATGCCGAACTTGGCTTCCATAATGGCCAACACCGGTGTGACGCAGTTGGTGGTGCAGCTGCCGTTGCTCAATACTTCGGGGGAATTCTCTAGAGCGTCTTCGTTGACGCCCAAAATAACGGTGGCAGCGCTGTCGGCGCTCTCGCCCTTGGCGGGCGCGCTGATGACAACCTTCTTCGCACCGGCAGTGATGTGCGCCTTGGCCTTGTCGGGCTCCACAAAGAAGCCGGTCGATTCAATAACCACATCGACATTCAAGTCCTTCCAGGGCAGCGTCGCCGGGTCTTTCTCGGCGGTCACGCGGATAGTCTTGCCGTCCACGATGATGTTCTTGTCGTCGTACTTCACTTCGTGGCCGTAGGTACCGTAGTTGCTGTCGTGCTTCAGAAGATACGCAAGCGTCTTGGTGTCGGTCAGGTCGTTGATTGCGACAATCTCCACATCGCTGCGGTCAAACGCAATTTTAAATGCGTTGCGCCCAATGCGGCCAAAGCCGTTAATTGCCACTCGTGTTGCCATTCTTCCCTCCGTTATCCGTTAAGCATTAGCACATTCTGCTGCTATTGTACGAAGTGGAGCGGCAATACGCAAGGTTACTATCTGTCGACTTCTTGACCCTTGAACGCCGAAGCCCCCAAAAGGTCATCCAGCGTTTCGAAGCGCAAGAACAGCGGCATGGCGTAATTGAGCGACGGATATTCGTCGGCGAAGACGCGGCGGCGAATCTCGGCGAAATCCGCTGTCTCTACCGATATCTTTTCGCCCGCATCCAGTTGCTGCGGCTGTTCGCCAATCACGTCGGTCGCCACATACCACGCCACAAAATGTTCGATTTTTTGAGCACTCTGGTGCACCCAAATGAGCCGCCAGTTTTTAAACGTCAGGCCGGTTTCTTCGCGCATCTCGCGCTGCGCGGCGGCCAGCCACGATTCGTCTTCTTCGTCGGCGCGGCCGCCGGGAAAGGTCAGCTCGGCGTTGCGGTTCGGCTGCTCGTCGTTGACCATCACCAACTTGCCGTCCTTGACCGCGATTACCTGGATAGTGTCCGGGCGGCGCAGCATTTCAAACGTTGCGTCGCTGCCGTCGTACAGCTTTTGCGGCCACTGGTATACGTCAAAGATTTGCCCGCGGAAGACCCGTGTGGCACTCTCTGGGATAAGCCGAGCGTGCGGCGGCAGCGTTTTTTTCATTACTTGGCCTGGTTGTTGTAGCGCTCGATGGACTCAGCGATAATCTGCTTGGCGGCTTCGGCGTCGCCCCAACCTAATACCTTGGTCGAGCCCGGCTTCTTGAGGTCTTTGTAATGGTTAAAGTGGTGCTCCAGCTTTTGCTTCCAGCGCTCGCCGAGGTCGTCCAGCGTCTTAATGCTGTCGCCGGTATTGCGGTCGTCGGCCGGCACAACCACGACTTTGTGGTCGGCTTCGCCGTCGTCCTCAAAGTTCATGATGCCCACAATGGTTGCTTCCAGCCAGATGCCGGTCGGCAGCGGCTCGTCGCAGACAATCAGAGTGTCGAGTTCGTCGCCGTCTTCGTCCAGCGTTTGCGGGATGAATCCGTAGTTGCAGGGCTTGGCAAAAATTGCCGGTTCCACGCGGTCGAGCATAAAGGCGGCGCGCTTCCGGTCCCACTCAATCTTCAGCATCGACCCTTCCGAGATCTCGACCACGGTGTTGACCGTGCCGTTCTGGTAGTCGCCAACGGTTAATACTTGGTTAAAGTCAGCCATGTGTACTCCTTCGTTCTAGCTATTAGCCAATTCAGAAGTATTGTACTATAGAGTAAAGACCATGACGAGAATCATTGGACACCGCGGCGCGGCCGGGCTAGCGCTGGAAAATAGCCGGGAGAGCATCCAGGCGGCCCTGCGCCGCGACGTTGATGCCGTGGAGTTTGACGTGCACCGCACCAAAGACAAAAAACTGGTGGTGGTGCATGACAAAACCACCAAGCGCGTCGCCCCCCAAGATGTACGCATCAGCGACGTCACGCTCGATGAGCTGCGCGGCTTGCCGCTCAAAAACGGCGAGCCGCTGCCCACTCTGGACGAAGCGTTGGATATCCTTGGCGCCAAGCCGGTCATCATTGACATCAAGGACGAGGACTCGGCCGGCGAAATGCTGCAAGTCTTAAAGCGCCATCCCAAGGCGCAGGTCAGCTTTGCCAGCTTTAAGCACGACGAGTTGCGCTTTTTGCACGAACGCCTGCCCGACGTGCCCATTTATGTGCTGGAGCACTTCAGCCCGGTGGACATCATCCACAGCGCAGTTAATCTGGGCGCGCACGGCATCGGCCTCAATAAATGGCTGATGAATCCGCTCACCTATTACTTGGCGCGGCGCTATAATCTTGAGCTGTACGTGTATACCCTCAATACGCACTGGTTTGGCCGACTCGTCAAGCGCTTTTACCCGGAGGTAGCTATTTGCACCGACCACCCCGAGCGCTTTAACGATCTGCGTGGGGAATAACATGCTCCAGGTGACGTTTGTCCGCCGCGAAGAAACGGCCAAAGATATTTTTACCTTCTGGTTTAAGCCCGAGAGGCCGGTGCAGTACATTGCCGGGCAGTTCACCGAACTATACTTGCCGCACGAGGGCGTCGACAGCCGCGGGCCGCGCCGCTGGTTTACGCTCTCTAGTTCGCCCACCGACGATTTGGTGTCGATCACCACACGGCTGGTGCCAGCGGACGGCAGCAGCTTTAAGCGCGAACTGTTTCAGTTGTCGCCCGGCGCGCAGCTGGGGCTGGCCGACCCGATGGGCGACTTTGTGCTGCCCAAATCTACTGCTATCCCTTTGGTTTTTGTGGCTGCGGGGCTGGGCATCACGCCGGTGCACAGCATGGTGCAGTGGCTGCACGACACCCATGAGCAGCGCCGCGTGCACCTCATTTACGCCGTGCGCCACCTAGAAGAAGCCGCCTGGCTAGAACTGTTTCGCGGCTACCCGCTGCATTTGACGCTGGTAGTTAAGCAACCGCCAGCGGGCTACGACGGCGAAACCGGCTCTTTAACCACTGAGCGTATTTTGCAGTTGGCCGGCGACGACGGCGAATCGTACATATATTTGTCCGGCCCGGAGCCTATGACCGAACTCTTTTACAAAGAAATGACCACTCGCGGCATTGCCAACGAGCGGTTAATTACGGATTACTTCCCGGGCTACACGCAGTTCTAGTTCGCAACTGCCGCGCCCGGCTCGCCGTGTTTGCGGCCGTGTTCGTCGAGGAATTCACGGATGCGCAGGGCCGCGGTAGCGCCTTCGCCGACGGCGCTGGCGATCTGCATGGTGGCGCCGCTGTGCACGTCGCCGGCCACGAACACGCCGGGCATGTTGGTTTCTAGTTTGTCGTTGCTCTTGATAAAGCCGATGTCGTCGAGTTCAATCGGGCTGCCCTGCAAAAATTCGGTGTTGGGCTTGAGGCCCACGAATACAAACACGCCGTCGGTTTCGAACTCTACCTTTTGGCCGGTGGTTTTGTCGGTGCCTACAACCTTGGTGACTTTGCCGTCGGCGCCGACGATTTCGTCGGTGGTGGTGTTGAAATGCACGGTGATTTTGTCTTTGTGCTTCTCGAGGTCGTGCTGCAGAGTTTCGCTGGCGCGGAAATGGTCGGAGCGCACCAAGATGTCGATATGACTGGCAAAGCGCGTTAAGAACATAGCCTCTTGCACCGCCGAGTTGCCGCCGCCCACCACTACGAGGCGTTTGTCGCGATAAAAAGCGCCATCACAAGTGGCACAGTAGTGCACGCCATGGGCGTAGTATTCTTGCTCGCCGGGTACGCCGATTTTCTTGTAGTCGCTGCCGGTGGCTAGCAGTATGGCCTTGGCCAGCATGGGGCCGCTGGTGGTTTCCAAACGCTTATATTTGCCTTCGTCGGTAATTTTGGTGACTTCGCCGAGCTCGATTTTGGCGCCAAAGCGCTCGGCCTGGGCACGCAGCTCGTCGGCCAGGCTCAGGCCGGCCACGCCCTTCGGGAAGCCTGGGTAGTTATCCACCCAGTCGGTAATAGCCGCCAGGCCGCCTACCACACCCCGCTCAAACAGCAGCGTTTCGATATCTTCACGCGTAGTATAGATGGCGGCGCTTAAAGCCGCCGGGCCGGCACCAATCATGATGACGTCATGAATAGGCGTGTCCGCAGGAGTTGGGGTGGCAGGTACGTCAGACATACGATTTAATTAGGCGATAGCTGGTGCAAGTTTAGCAAGGTTGTAGCCAACGATCACTTCTTGCGAGTCGTCGTGCTTGGTTACGAGTGTAATAGGAACGGTCAGGGCGCCGCTGAGCTGCAAGGCTTCGGCCTGGCGCTCGGGCTTTTCGTCGAGGTTCACAACTTCATAGCCTAAGCCCTTGGCGTCAAGAAACCGCTTAACCATGGCGCAGTACGCGCAGGTGTTTGTAGTGAAGATTGTAATACCCTTGACCATATATCCCCCTTTAATTGTTTTGTTTTCGGGTCTTTCGCTTATTATATATAGCGCTTGTGGCTAGTTCAATGCACTATATATTGTGTTTTTTACGTTATCTACTGCCCGACTGAGTGCAACGTAACATCAAATACGAGATCGGCGTTAGCCGGAATGCCCGAACCCTGCGGCGGGTTGGCGCCGTAAGCTTCGGCGGCAGGTATAAGCAAGCGGCGGTCGCCGCCAATCTTCATGCCGGGAATGCCATCCTGCCAGCCCTTAATGACGTTGCCGAGCGGAAAGCTGACCGGCTGGCCGCCGTCGAGCGAGCTTTGGAAAATGACGCCAGTAGCTGCCACGGCGCCGGTGTAATCAACGGTCACGGTGTCGCCAGCCTTGGCTTCCGTGCCGGTGCCGGCCTTGGTGTCGGTAATTTGCAGCTGGTCGACGTGATCTACCGGCGTAAAGTTGGCGAGCTTCGTGCCCTCCAGCTTGCCGCTCTGCGTGCTGTTTGCATTTGTGCTGGTGCTGTTATTTGTCGTGCTGTCGTTCACCGCTTTTGCCCCTTTGTTGTCTTTATACAGTTGATAAATTACGGCAAAGCTGGCCGCAAACGAGAATGCGAAGAAAAGTATCGCAATGATGAGCGCAAAAACGCGCTGGTGTGGTCGTGTTTCAGCCACTGTCGCCTCCAATCTTGTTTGCCCAATTATACGCTGCGGTATGGGAGGCCGCAACCTAGGCGGCCGGCAGTTCGCGCACGAGCACTTGCTGACCCTGGGTGCGTACTTCGAGGCGCTGCTTGCCGTAGGTGAGCACCGAGGTAACCGAGTCGCCAAGATTTTCGGGAGTTAATGTGCCCAGGTGGGCAATCGTTTTACCGCTGAGCAGTACAATCTCTACACCGTAATTGGTCGTCTCGGAGATGCGCGGGCTAAAGGCTATCTGGGTAAATGCCACGTCGCTTTGCGCGGCCTCCTGACCGCTGATAGCAGACCCTCTTTGCAGACGCACCGGCTGCTGCAGGCTGGCCACCGCAAACCGGCCGGCTGCTTGATCGCTGTGGCCCAGCGCTAGCTCCGTGCGGCCGACGGCCAACATGGGGCTTTTTGCTTTGTTGACGATTTCGTTTGGCCAGTCCAGAAAGGCGTCGTCAAATTCGCTGGGCTGAATAAAGTCGGCTCGGCCCTGGCCCATCACGTTCGCCACGTCGCCGTATTCGTCGTAAACAGCCTTGCTCAAAAGCGCTTTCAGGTCAATGTTCTGCCCCAAGCGGTAACCAGCGCCGCCCAGGTCAGTGCTGCCAAGCCATATTTCTCCGGCATGGCCAAGGCCAAACAAGTGCATGAGTTCGTGCGCCGAAAGGTCGGTAGCTGTACGTTTGAGAGTGGGGAGGCGATCCTGCTGCGGCAGTTTCGCGAGCGGGCCGTCGAGGGCGCCCAAAAACACGTCGGCATGACGGCCGCCAGCCTGGTCGGCGCGGCCGGCATTCTGAGGATTGCATGGCTTGGCACTACTGAGGCCGATAACGAAACTATCGCCGTGCAGCTCGGGCATAGCGGCATCGGCAATGCTCGCAGCATATTCGGCCGCCTTGATTGGATCGGTGCAATTGCGCGGGCCAAGCACCCGGCGATATGCATCAGTTGCCGCTTGGCTGGCAGGCACCGTACGAACGTTGAGCCGCACCTTGCCGCCGGTATAAGTGTCAATCAGGCCCGATAGGGCTTCCGCGTCGGCGCCGGCCACTTCGGGCTGCACACCAAACGACACGAGCACCACGCTACCACCGTGGATGGCTGTCAGACAGCGGCGCGCTTCGGCTGCGGCATTGGGCGCGTCAGGCTTGGCAGGCTCCAAGCAAACACCGTAGCTAGGGTCAAATGATGCTTCTGGACTGGCCGAAAAATCCGGTCCGGGACGCTGGCCCAAGCGGTCGCATCCGCCAGCAGCCAACGCCATGCCCGCGGCAGCAGTACATGCGGCAATGCGCACGCCCCACGACCGGCCAATAGATGGCGCCAAATTAGGAGACATAGATACATATTATAACATATAATCACTTATTTTTCGCGTTTTGCACCGCTCAGCGTTAGGTCGCGTAAGAATTGCGTATGGAATTCGGGCCAATCCTGCGGTATGGCGGCTACCGCCTGCTGTGCAAGGCGATCTACGAGCGCGCCTGCGATGTCGAGCGCGCCGGTTTCACGTATAACGCCCAGCAACGCCTGGACGTCTGCGTGCTCCACGGCCATATTGCCGAGCACTGTGCGCAATATATGCTGGCCGCGTTCGTTTGCCCGGTCGCGTGCCAGCGCCACAAGAATAGTCTCTTTTCCTTCCCTCACATCGCTCAGGGCATCCTTGCCCGTAGTTTTGGAGTCGCCAAAAGTGCTGATAATATCGTCACGCAGTTGGAATGCGAGGCCAGAGAAAAACGCATAGCGCTCAACGTCGTGCAGCGACGACAGCGGCGCACCGGCGAGGGCCGCGCCCACTTGCAGCGGCAATGTAAATGTGTAGTGGGCTGTCTTGTCGGTGGCGGTTTGCAGTGCGTGCCTCAGGCCAGCGCCAAAGCCTTGGGGCAGCATATCTCGACCCTGTCCGCGGCCGGTGCTTACCAGGCCCCTGTTTAGAATATACGCGGCGCGCTGGATGTTTACGGGTGGCGCGGGCAGGCCGAGGAGTGTGGCTTGCGCTTCGTGCTGCAATATGAGACCGGCTATTTCCGCATAACTGCGCGCTAGCTCTGCGGTGTCGCCTTCTACGCCATGCTTTTGCAGAAAGCCGTTCATGTGCGTGTGCACGGTGGGCAGGCCGCGCCGCAGATCGGCTCGATCGGCCATGTCATCGAAACCAAGCAGGTAGGCATGCAGCGCCTCCATAGTTCCGGCGGCGCCCGTGGCTATGGCCGTATCGTCCAGCGGTTCGCTGCCGGCTGCCGGCGGGTACAGATCGCGCCCCAGCTCGTAGCCGGTAATAGTGAGCACGCCGCGGATGCGTTTGCCCGGCCCTTGCAGCATCGCCGCGTAGCCTTCCAGGGCGGCGTGCGTAAATGCATCAACCTCTTCGCCTCCGAGCGCCTGATTACAGAGGGCGCCTATACCGTCTTCGGTTTGCAGCAATCTGGCGGCGTAGGTTTCGTGGAAGGTGGGAGCGAGCGCGTATGTCATATATGCTATCGCTTAGGCTGGAGGGCCTCATCGCCCAATACATTCACCAGCGAAATCTCCCCGACGCGCTTGGCGACGCCAATGTATTCCTTAAAGTGTGCGCGTACGTCTGGTGGCAGCTCGGCATAGAAGCGTTTTATGTGTGCACAGAGGGCTGCGATGACGCGCCGGCTGGCGACTGCTTCATTGCCGTGAAAATTGGCAATCGCTTCGTGCATGGCAGCCCGTTCGTCCTGGGGAATACAGGCGAGCTCGCAGTACCGCTCCACGATGCCCGGGTCGTACTGATTAAACGCGTTCAATACAAACGTGTTCGACGCTGCGCCACTGGCGTCCAGGCCTCGGCCATCTTTTGGCGAGTCGCCCAGTTCATCGAGCAGCCGGGCAAATACGTTGGACACCTGCAGTAGCTCGGTCATGTGCTCGCTGTCGTATACTTCGGACAACGGCGGCAATGGCTCCTGGCGGCGATAGATACTGTAGAGGCCCGATGAAATGCTCGGGAATCCTGCGCTCACGGTTGAGTGTTCGGCAAATTTGGCTCCGTGCGCCGTCAGGAATGCCGATCTATCTGCAGCCGCAGCGTAGCCCCGGCTGAGGAGTTGTACGTCTACCTCATTGCCAAGCACCTGTCCATAAAAACAATCCACCACATATGGCGCGTCTTCTGGCAAGGCGAACAGGCGAATATTTGTAGCGATGTGCCGCAGCGCGGCAAGGCGCGCCTGCACCGATTGCTCGTGATTTGGACCAGAGAGCCTGGCTCGGTCTGTGCCGAGTAGCAGGGAGATGGCGTCTATGGTTGCGTCAGCGACCGGGCCGCCGCCGTCTACTTGGTCGTTCCCCCAATACATGCCGTTCACTGCCGCTCCGAAGCGCACCAGCAAATCTGGATTCTGGACGCGTCCGCCGGTGAGCGCTATGCCAAAGGCGGTTGTCTTGAGGGTGCTTTGCTGCGCCTCTTGCACAATCGCCGTCTTGCTCCAATCGGACCGGCTCGGGGCGATCATGGCAATCGTTTCCGCTGCGGTTTGCGCTGCAAGGGTGCCAAGGTGTGTCTGCGCCCACTCGCTTGCGGCGCGCGGATCCTCGCCCGCAAACGTGTCGCCGAACACCCTGCTCGCATGGGTCTCCGCCAATAGCGCATCCAATTGTTCACTCATGGCCACCCCCTAAATATACGAACATAGTACACGAGGCACTGTTCGTTTTCCAAGGAAATAGTTGCATTTAACGGTACGGTACGCAAAAATAAAATCATGGATAGTGGTGGGCAGCAATTTTCAGTCAAGGCCGAAGACGGTTACATTCATCTAAAAACGTGGGGGCCTTTGGACGAAAACCGTTTAGATGAGCCGGCCGATGCCGCCCTGGCGCTCGCCAAAGAAAAACATATCGACAAACTGGTAGACGATATTCGTGAGATAGACTCGTCCGCGCTGAGCATCCCTATGCAAGCTAAGGCGATGGGTATTCTATGGAAGCTACGCTCCTTTCAAAAAGTCGCCATCGTTATGGGCCAAAGCCGCGTGCGCACCCTGTTTTTCTCCACGGTGGACACCCTGCATTTGGACCGCGAAAGCAAATTCAAAGGTTTTGACAGCCTAGAAGAAGCGATCGCCTGGCTGCACGACGCAAACTAACGGGCGCGGCGGTACTTGGTAATATACTGCTCCACCAGCTCGCGGGCGGTGCGGTCTTCGATCTGCTTGGGCGGGTGCTTTTGGAAGAAAGCGGCCGGCTCGATGATGGCGCCCTTGAGCCCGTGGTCCAGCGCCAGCTTCAGGCAGCGGATAGAATCAATAGCCACGCCGGCCGAGTTCGGCGAATCTTCGACGCTCAGGCGCAGCTCTAAGTTCATGGGCACGTCGCCAAAATGCTTGCTCTCGATGCGTAAGAAGCAAATCTTGTTGTCTTTCTGCCACGGCACATAGTCGGAAGGGCCGACGTGGATATCGTCGTCGTCGATGGTCTGGCCGCGGGCTTCAATCTGCGATCGCACCGCCTCTGTCTTGGACAACTTCTTATACTTTAGGCGCTCGCGCTCCAGCATGTTCAAAAAGTCGGTGTTGCCGCCGGTATTGAGCTGGTAGGTGCGCTCGATCTTCATGCCGCGGTCGAGAAACAAGTTGACCAATGTACGGTGCACGATGGTCGCTCCCACCTGCGCCTTGATGTCATCACCGATGACCGGCAGGCCGGCCGCCTCGAACTTCTTGGCCCACTTGGGTTCGCTGGCAATGAACACCGGAATGCAATTTACAAAGCCGCAGCCGGCGTCGATGGCCGCCTGGGCGTAAAACTCGGTGGCCTCTTGCGAGCCAACCGGCAGATAGTTGATCACGGCTTCGGCACCGCTCTCTTTTAGGACTTTGACGACGTCCACGGCCTTTTCTTTCCCATCGACCGGCACCAGCGGCGCGGTGTATTTGTTGACACCGTCCAGCTGCGGGCCGCGCGACACCTTGACGCCCATTTTGGGCACCACGGCAAACACGGCGGTGTTATTGGGCTCGGCGTAAATCGCTTCGGCAACGTCTTTGCCCACCTTGTTGCTGTTGACGTCAAAGGCCGCCACAATCTCAATGTCGCGGATGTGGTAGCCGCCGAAGTTCACGTGCATCACGCCAGGCACGAACGAATCTTCGCGTGCGTCCCGATAATAGTAAATGCCTTGCACGAGCGATGACGCGCAGTTGCCAACGCCCACAATTGCTACTTTAATTTTGCCATGTGCCATGATTTTCTCCTTCATTCCTGCCCATGGTAGCTGCCGGCCTATATATAAGACAAATACATACTTTCTATAAATGTATAATATATAGTTATGGAAGATCGCTTACATAAACTGGCCGCGCTGGCCGACGCTGGCAGCTTTACCGCTGCGGCAGCGGAATTGCGTATATCGCAGCCGGCTCTGTCGGCCGCCATCCGCAAGCTGGAGCGCGAGCTAAAGACGCCGCTGATCGCCCACGGCGCCCGGCCCGTAGCCCTGACGCCCGCCGGACAGCTGGCCTACGCCACGGCCAAAGAACTGGCGGTGAGCGCCGAAAGCCTCAAACAGCAGCTCGCCGAGCTGGTGAGCGCCGAGATCCGCCTGCACATCGGCATGATCGACAGCGTAGCCGGCAGTATCTTTGCCGACCGGGGCATACTCGATGGCTTTGAGCGGCGAGTGCAGGTATCGGTGATGGTCAACAACTCGCGCACGCTGTGCGAGGCGGTGGAGCGCGGCGAACTCGACCTGGCTTTTATTGCCGACGCGCCGCTTACGCGCTCGCCAAAGCTGCAAGTGAATCACGTCGGCGACGAACCGCTGGTGCTGGTGTGCGCCCGCAGCCAAAAAGCCGCCTACCAAGCCGCAGCCGGACGCGGCACGCTGCCGCGCTTCATCAGCTACGACCAGCACTCCACCACCTGCCGGCTGGTGCTGGAGTCGCTGCACCGCCACGAACTCCAGCCGCAGATAGACGTCTTTTCTACCAGCCCCGAAGTTATGCTGCGCCTGGTGCAGATGGAGCAAGGCGCGGCCGCCCTGCCCGTTGCCATGGTCGCGCCGCTGATCGCGCAGGGCGAGCTAGCCCTGGTCGGCCAGAACCGGCTCGGCGTCATTAACCGCGGTATTGCCGTGGTACGCCGCCGCGACAAAGTTTTGCCAGTGCAGCTGCAACGCTTATCGCGGCAGGTACGGCATAAACTAACTCAGCTGCAAACAGAGGCTGGCGCGCTACCAACCGCCGCCACCGCCTCCGCCTCCGCCACCCCCGGCGAAGCCGCCGCCAAAACCGCTGCCTGACGAGCTGCTGGGCGCCGCGAACGCACTGTTCACCTGCGCGCCAATGCCGCTGTTTAAACTCGACGTCAGATAGATGATGCTAAAGGTGTTCCAGTTGCCGCTGTACCAATCCGGCGGCGTGCGGTAGATGTTTTCGAATTTTTTGGCCCACTCTTGTTCCACGCCCAAGATCATGGCGTACGGCAGCAGCTTCTCGAACAGTTCTACGGTGTGAGCCGGCTCGGGCGATTTGGGCACGTACGGGGCGTCCGGGCTTTGCAATTTCTCGATGCGGTCGGCTTCGGCCACCTCCAGGTACATCTTCAGGCCCTTGACGTGGTCGTTGGCCTCCACGCCCTTGGCGGTGCGCGCCGACGAAAAAAACAAAAAGACAAACGCCAGTACCGAGCCAGCAGCCACGCCAAAGCCGAACGGCGCTTGATACCCCATGCCGGCCGCCGCAGCACCGCACACGAACACCGCCAAGGCCGCCAGAACAGCCAAACCTGCCCGTTTGAGCGTAACGGCGCTCGGCGCAAAGTAGCCGCGCGCCTCCAGCGACTTCTTGACCGTAGCCCGCAAGACGGTTGCCGTGCTTGCCAACTTGTACTTCTTTCGCGACAGATCCACTTCTTCGCCCGGGCCGGAGCCCACGAAGATACCATTCATAATGGCGCGCTCAAATTCGTTCAGTTCGCCGTAGCCGTCCTTTTCTAGGCGCAGCACATAGCTGGTAGTGTCTTTGCGCAGTTTGTGCTCCTGCTTTTGTTCGATGATAGTGATGTAGCGGCGCACCGCCAGGTCGATGATCGCCGCGGTGATATCTTTGTTGTCGGTGCGGAAATCGATAAGCGTGCCGACCTCGATAGGGCCAAGACCTTCTGGCGGGTCATATTCCGGCACAATCACGCCCCGGCCCTTGGGATCGCGGCCGTGGCGGAACCAAAAAATGCCGGTCGGCACCGCAAACAGCAAGAGCGGCAGCAAAAAGAACACGGCGTCCGGCGCGTACTCGCTGGCCGTTTCCAGGAATGTCGAAGGCTTGAAGTAGCCCTTGTTAAAGCCGACCGCCACCGATAGCGTCTGGTAGCCCTCAAGCGGGACGAGTGTCTGGGCCGTGACCACGTGGCTCGACTTGTCGGCGCGGACGGCGCACGTGCCCTGAGTGGTATCGCCAAAACTGCCGGCGTAGCAAACCGGGTCGCGGCTCAAACCCGCATCGGCTGGCAGCCGCAGCGTCACTGAGACTTTGTTGGCCGGCTGCGCCCACTGGTCGCCGTTGATGTCCCAGAACAGCTCGTCGTGGTCGCCGTAAAACGTCACGACGTTACGCACCGTGTAGTCAATGGTGTACTCTTGGTCGCCGGTAATAGTACGCGCGGGGTCGCCGATTTTTAGCACCTTGTTGCCGTTTTGCTGGTACGTGGTAAATTGCGCGGGCGCGCCAGTATCCGAACTAACGCTGTTGATATGCAGCTGCAAGCGGTGCTTTTTGTAGGTTTCGGGGATGGCGCGCAGCAGGCCGTGGTTAAAGTCGGTGTAGCGCACGTTGATGCGTTCGGTGATGTGCAGCTCGCCTTGCGGGTCGGCCTTGGTCAATGTTTCGTTGGCGGCAAAGCTGGTGATGGTGAAATCGTTGACGTCGGCATGCGCCAGCGGCGCAGCGCCAAAGACCACCAAGCAAAACGCGGCGCCCAGTGCGGTAAAAATCCCTCGCTTCATACCCCCACTATACCGCATAACCTAGTTGATTTCGGCAATGATCCGCGCCGGCGCAGCGTCGATATCCAACTTTATGGGCAGCGCGTATACGGTAAAGTCCTTGCCCACGAGCTGGTCCAGGTTCGCCAGGTTTTCGGCGACCAGAACGCCGCCATGCAGCAGCTGCTTGTGAACGGGAAAATCCTCGGTATTGTCGACGCTGCTGGCGTCCACGCCGGCCAGCTTTACCTTGTGTTCGATCAAATACTGGGCAATTTCTGCAGACATGACCGGATATGTTTCGAAGTAGACCGGTTCGTGATAGTGGGCATTCATGCCTGTGTAGAACAAAACAATATCACCCGGTTCTATATCTGCACTCTGCACGGTCTGCAGCGTGAAGCCCTGGCGCACGTCTATGAGGCGGCCGCGGCCGATGAACCGCCCCAGCGGGATCTGGCCCAATGTTTTGCCGCCAGCAATCATGTGCAACGGCGCATCGATGTGCGTGCCCGTGTGGTTGCCGGTGGTTAGGCGGTGGTCGGTCCATCCCTCGCGCTCCATGGTGCCGGCTGGCTCAATTTGAGTTGGCGGATCGCCCGGGTATACCGGCGTGTCGTCATCCAACGTGACGGAAAGGTCGATGTAGGGCATGTTAGATCCTTTCGGCGTTGAGTTTTTCGGCGGCAGCTGCAGCAATCGTGTCTAAGATAGCAGCAACTTCTTGGTCGGTCAGGGTGCGCTCGTAGCTGGCCAGACCCAGGCGCAGTGTAATTTGCTTGTGGTCTTGGTCATCATCGCGCTGGTAAATGTCCACTGGGCCGAGCGAAGGCAGCGTGTTCTCGGGGCACGCGGCGCCGATTTCGCCCCACACAAAGTCAAAGACAGTGGCATACGGCATATTAGCCGGTACTTTCAGGCAGATGTCTTGCTCGATCTTGGGAAAGCGCGGCAGCGGCACATAGTCGTTCTTGGCCATGGTTTGCAGGAACAAGAGCGGGTCGAGCTCGAAGCCGGCCACGCAATCGGGCAGCTTCAGCCCTTTGCGCACGCCGGAGCGGAATTCGCCCACCACGCCCCACGCCACTTCTTGCTCGTCGACCAAAACGGCGCTGCGGCCAGGCTCGTATGGCGCGGCGACTTGCTGCAACCACTGTTTGTCGGCGAGGTTATATTCCTTTAATGGCACGAATTTAACGGCGTTCATGGCCGACATGCTGGCCAGCAGGTGCACCAAATATTTGCGAGCCTGGTAGTACGGCGCGCCCGGACGGGCGGCAGCCGCTTTGGCATTGGCCGCGAACACGCCGGCCAGCAAGTTGATTTCGCGCGGTAGCTCGTCTTCGGCATAATCGTCAGTGTTGTGGCCGATGCCCAGTTCAAACAAAGCAAATTCATCGTAGCCAGCCTTGATGTTTGGGTGCACCATGTTCAAAAGACTGGGCGTCAGGCTCAGGCGCAGGTATTGCAGGTCGGGGCTGAGCGCGTTCGCCAGCTGGAAGGCCTGAGCGGCGTTTTGCCCGGTTTTTTCTAGCAGATTGCCATGCACAAAGCTGTAGCTCAAAATTTCGTTGGCGCCCGCGGCCACCAACGTTTGACGCACGCTGCGCTTAATGGCGAGCAGCGGATTAGCCGGCGCCGGCGTAATGCTGCGGCGCGGCAAGGTCAGCGGCAGATGGTCGTAGCCAAACAGACGCCCGACTTCCTCGACGATATCCTCGGGAATTTCGATATCGGTACGCCAGAACGGCGCGGTTACGGTCAGATCATCGCCATGTACATCCACCGCAAACTCCACGTTGGCAAGCAGCGCTTTCATTTCATCGGCGGATAGATCAAAGCCCAAACGCTCGTTGATAAACTGACGGCTGACCGTGACCGGGGCGTGCAGGCTGCCGCGCTCCAATGCCTCGGCTGGCACGTGGTTGTCGTCGATCAGCGGGCTGGCCACCTTGCCGCCGGCAAACGTGCGGATTTCGTCGGTTATCTTGGCTACCACCGCCAGATTTTGCAGCGGCGACTGGCCTTTGGTAAAGCGTGTGACGGCGTCGGTAAAGATGCCGTGAGCCATTGCGGTGCGGCGCATGGAGTACATGTCCCAGTTGGCGGCTTCGATGATGATGTTCTTGGTGTTTTCGTCCACCTCGGTATCGCCGCCGCCCATGGCGCCGCCCAAACAAATAAGCTGCTTGTCGGTCGCCACCATCATGGCTTCGGCGCGGGGTTCAATCGTTTTGCCATTCAGCAGGGTGATTTTTTCGCCCGCGCGCGGCCTCCGCACCACCAGCACCGCGCCGTCGCCCTCGCTGAGGGCCGCCACTTTGTCGTAGTCGTACGCGTGAATCGGCTGGCCGGTTTCCAGCATAAAGAAGTTCGTGTAGTCCACAATGTTGTTGATGCTGCGCACGCCAGCGCGGGCCAGGTCGGCTTGCAGCCACACCGGGCTAGGCTTCAGCTCGATGTCGCGCAGCACGACGGCCACAAAGCGCGACACCAGTTCCGGAATCTCGTTGCGCACTTCCAGCTTGAGCTCGTCGGCTTCCATGCCGGGGAATTCGGGGCGCAGGGCGTACCACTCCGGGCTCTTGTATGGCCGGTGGTAAATGCCCTCGATTTCGCGGGCGATGCCCAGCCAGCCAAAGCAATCTGGCCGATGGGTGAACATTTTGTTCTCCATGTCGATGACGTAGTCGTCAGTAAAATGGTAGGCGTCAGCAAACAGCGTGCCGGGCTGGTGGTTGGCGTGTTCGTCGGGGTGATCGGTAATTTCCAGGATGCCTTCGTGGTTGTCGCCCAGGGCCAGCTCCTTAGGACTGGCGAGCATGCCGTTGCTGTCAACGCCGCGCAGTTTGCGCGTACCGAGCACAAACTGGTCAACGTCGAAATAGGTGCTAGGCACGGTCGAACCCGGCGGCAACCACACCGCGGTCATGCCGGCACGCACGTTCGGGGCGCCGCACACGACCTGTACCAGGCCTTGGTCGTCGCGCTCCACGCCCTCGGCTTTGCGGCCGTCGTCAATCTTGCAAATATGCATGTGGTCGGAGTCGGGGTGGGCTTCGCACGAAACAACGCGCACGATCAGCGCGCCTTTGTATTGCTCGCCAATCGGCACCACTTCTTCAACCGCGCCCAGCTGCGCGCCGATGTGCTCGACTAGATCATCGACACCGTTCGCGGCCGGGTCGCCGGCCGAGTGGTAGTGCTCGTTAATAAACTTCAATGCTTGGGTACTAATCTTCATGCGGATGCCTTCTTAATTTTGGCTTGGATTTCTTGCAGCTCGCCGTCGCTCATGCGCGGGCCTTCGGCCGTCGTAAAGTAACCGATATATTCTGGGTAGAACTCCTGGTGGTGACTCCACACATTCGTCTCGTTGCCCAGCTCGCCGTGCAACGGAATGAGTTTGGCATGCACATGCGCCACGCCAGTGCCTTCATATACCAGCGCCACGCGCTCCACGCCCAAGCCTTTTTCCAGCAGCTTGGCAACTTTTCGGCAGGCGTTCATCAGGGCGGCATAAAGCTCGTCGTCCAGATCAAATACGTAGTCGCCAGGATTTTTCTTGGGCGCCACCACCGTAAAGCCCGGCGTATTCGGGAACGGCGTCAGCCACGCCATAAACCGGTCGTCTTCCCACACCTTGAAGTTAGGGATTTCGTTATCTGCGATTTTCTCGAAAAGTGATTTGTCTGCCATACCATGCCGTCCTTTAGGCGAATTGTTTGAGGAAGTTCAACTTGCCGCTTTCGAAGTGGCGGATGTCCTCGATGCCGTATTTCATCATCACCAGGCGCTCCAGGCCGCAGCCCCAGGCAAAACCGGTGTATTCATTGGGGTCGATGCCAGCCATCTTGAGCACATTGGGGTTGATCATGCCCATGCCCAGCAGCTCGATCCAGCCGGTGTAGCTGCACACGTGGCAGCCTTTTTTCTGGCAAAATGGGCAGCTCAGCGCCAGCTCAAAGCTCGGCTCGGTAAACGGAAAGTAAAACGGCTGGCTTTTAATCTCGATCTCTTGCTGGTAGTACTCGCTCAAAAACGTCTTGAAGGTGGCCATGAGGTTGCCGGCGTGAATGCCCTTGTCGACGTAGACGCCCTCGAATTGGTAGAACGTGTGCTCGTGGCGGGCGTCGAGGTCCTCGTTGCGGAAGACACGGCCGGGCAGCAGCACGGCGATGGGCTGGTCTTTGCTCAGGTTCTCTTTAAACTGGCTGAGCACGCGGTTTTGCATGGTGCTGGTGTGCGCCGGGGCGATTAGCGGCTTGCCCTGCTTGTCGGTTTGTTTGGTCATGAAGGTGTCGTAATCGTCGCGGGCCGGGTGGCCTTCGGGGAAATTGAGGCTGGTGAACATATGCCAGTCGTCGTCCAGCTCGCGCGACTCTATTGCCGTGAAGCCCATACGGTCAAAGATGCTGAGCACCTTCGCAAGTTCGATAGTCAGCGGGTGCTGGCTGCCATGGTCGGCGCTGAGCAGCTCCGGACGCTGGTCGGCGGGCACGTTTAGGCCAAACGGCGCGGTCACGTCGATGTCGGGCAGCGCTTCGGCGGCCTCTTGGTGGGCGGCGATCATTTGTTCCAGCTCAGCTTTCAGCTGGTTGATTTCTTTGCCGAAACCGGCGCGCTGTTCGGCGGGCAGCGTGGGGATTTCGGCGTAGAGCGCCTTGAGCTCGGTCGCCTTTAGGATCTCGGTCTTGTCTTGCAGTTGCTCGAAACGCGCCTTCAGCGCTTCAGCCACTTCAGCAATATGCGTATTTTGATAGCTCATCTTATGAGCAAGTATACCAGTGTTTGCCCCAAGGTAACAGGCCGCAGGAAGCCCCGTAGGAGCGAAGCGACGGGCACAAGGCTTCCGAGGCCTGGTGCCTTGGGGCAGCCCCAGCACAGATTGTGCGATATACTGGTCGTATGCAAAAAGCGATTATCTTTCATGGCACCGGCTGCACGCCCGATATGTTTTGGTATGGTTGGCTGGCCGGGCGCCTCAAAGCCCGCGGCTACCAGGTTGAAGTGCCGCACTACCCCGACATCAACCGCGAAGACATCAAAACGTTCCTGCCCAAGGTGCTGGCTGCGCATCAAATTGACGAGAACACGGTGCTCGTCGGCCACTCGTCTGGCGGCACGCTCATTTTGAGCATTGCCGAGCAGCTGGCCTTCAAGCAAGGCATTTTAGTGGCGGGCTTTAGCGAGCCATATAGCGGCATCGAAAAAGACCCGATCTTGCAGGGAAGCTATGACTGGGAAAAAATCAAAGAGCACTGCCCCGACTTCGTATTCGTCAACTCTGTCGACGATCCGTGGGGCTGCGACGACAAGCAAGGCCGCACCATGTTCGACCACCTTGGCGGCACGCAGATTATCCGCATGGAAGGCCACTTTGGCAGCGAGGGCGCCAAACAAGAATTCCCTGAGTTCCCGCTGCTGGAAAGGCTAGTGGCTTAAGCCATGGCGCAGTTTTCTTTCGATGTGGTGAGCGACTACGACAAGGCCGAGATGAACAACGTGCTGGACCAAACCCAGCGCGAAATCGGCAGCCGTTACGACTTTAAAGGCACGCCCGCGGCGGCCGACTGGCTAAATGGCGACAAGACCGGCCTCAAAATTATCGGCAGCGGCGAGTGGCAGATTGACGCCGTCTTAGATATCGTGCGCAAAAAACTCGCTGCCCGCGGCCAAAGCCAAAAAGTTTTGGACACCACCAAGGATATTTTAGAAAGCAACATGCAGGCCAGCAAAGAAGTGCCGTTCAAAAAGGGGTTAGACCAAGACAAGGCCAGAAAAATAACCGCCTTGCTGCGCGAGCATCTGCCGAAGCTCAAGGCGCAAATTCAGGGCGATGCCGTGCGCGTGACCGGAAACAGCAAGGATGACCTGCAAGCGGCCATCCAGCTGTTAAAGGCGCAGGACTTCGACTTCCCGCTCGAGTTTACGAACTACCGCTAGTTGTTCCTGAGATCAACGGGTGACGCAGGCAAAGCCGGCGCGTCCTGGTAGCGCGGCACGTCAAGTTTAAAGCCGCCGCTGTCGAAGTCCTGGACGTCGCCGCTAAAGGTTGACGGCGCATGGACAATCAACTCGGTATTGCTCGGGCCATACGGGCAGACGAAGAAACAATTCGAGCCGCCGGGATGGAAGCCGTCTGTGTCAACGTAGAGTTGACCCTTGACCACCTTCGCGCTGATGCCGTGCGTGTCGACGTTGCCGATCGTGCGGATTTCGACGCCGTAGTGATTGTCGCTGACGAAGCCGAAGTTAACATTGTTCATGTTCATATGCGCGGTGGTAAAGGCCGGCATGGAACGCCATTCGCTGTGCGTGACACTCTGGTAGCGATTGCGCACATCCGGAACTGCCGCCAAACTTGCCGCCGTGCCAACAGCGCCGCCGGCGATAAATAGCGCAGCCAATGCAGCCAATGCCCAGCCGGGCACGCCCCACTTGCGGCGGATCATCGCCCGGCCGCCCAAAATGCCAAGCAAGCCGATCACTAGTACCGTGACAAAACCGCCGACGACCGCGGCCTGCTCGCGGGTGCCAACCGGGAAGATATCCTTACCGCCCAGTTGCAAGCCGTGAGCCAAGCCAAAGGTCAGAACGGTAGCATCAGCCAAAAGCACGCAAACGCCCCAGGTGATTAAACAGACCCCCACAACGCCCAGAATGATTTTGCCCAAGATGCCGCCAGCCAGGGCCACCGTATGCGTTGTGCGGTGCGCCGTGCCGGCCACGTCGGCCTGGGCGATAGCGTCTTTAATGTTCTCGACGGTGACCGCCTTGCCGCTCATTTGCAGCCGGTCGCTGCCAGAGCGTGCCGGAGGTACCAGCAGCCACAAAAGTACGTATACCAAGATGCCGGCGCCGCCCGAGAACAGCAACAATACAAAAATCAGCCGGACAATAAGCGGGTCGATGCCAAAATATGCGGCCAGGCCAGAAGCAACGCCGGCGATCATGCCATGCTCAGTGTCGCGGAACAGGCGCCTGCCGCCTTGCTCAACCTCGTCATGGGGCTTGCCTTCTTTTTCGTCTTCAGTAAATTCGCTGGGCTCGCCCAACTGCTGCTTCAGGTACTCGACGTCGTCCAGCAAAACTACCTTTTCGCCGGTAATGCCGCGCTCGGTGAGCAATTCGGCCATGCGCAGCTCAACCTCTTCCATAACGTCGGCGTGCTTGCCGGAGTGGTGCTCAATAGCGGCCAAATAGGCGCGCAGCACGCGGTGGGCGTCAACCGCGATAGTAAACGGCTGGCGGCCCAGGTGAATGTGGGTTATTTCGTTCATGCCTTTCCTTTCTCTAGGGCAGTGATTGATGCGCTCAAGCGCTGGTAGGTGTGCTGCAGTTCGGCGAGCATAGCCTTGCCTTCGTCGGTGAGCCAATAATATTTGCGGGGCGGGCCCTGTTCCGACTCTTGCCACTCGTAGCCCAATAAATTGTCGCGGGCCAAACGGCTGAGCAACGGATACAGTGTGCCTTCTACCACGATCAGCTCGGCGGAGCGCAAGCGCCGGATAATCTCCGAGCTATACGCCTTGCCGTCTTTACATAGCAGCAGTACGCAGTACACTAACATGCCTTTGCGCATCTGCACTTCTACCTGTTTTTCGAATGTATTCTCTGAAGTAGTTTCATTCATACACTACTATGCTATACAAGGTACTATGTTTTGTCAACATATTTTTTAAAACTTGACTCCGGCGGCGTGCCAGGGTATACATTACGGGTAACGTAATTCTCTGTTTGTTCGTATGCTTACACGTGAACCGGCGGGGTTTTCTAGTGCCCCATTAGTTGCGGAGATGTCCGCAGCCTTTGACGCCCAGTTGGCTCAGTTGCCTGCTGGTGAGGTGCTGCACACCGCCTTCCCGCTTGTAAATCCGGACGCCCCGAGTGTTTCATACGCCCACCAGGCGCTGGATTATGGCGCTCGCCCCCGCTCCGAAGTCGAAATATGGGTGCCGACGCCCGGCGGTTTTGAGAAGGTGACCACCAAAGATGGCCTGCGCGACTACACCCAAAACCGCCTCTGGACCCCTGACGACGACGCCGCATCCGTA
>DASVOI010000008.1:0-5552 GCA_036383395.1 Saccharimonadales bacterium (SeqCode) | reverse complement strand
GGTAAAAGTTCTTGCAATACTCATTTTGGTAGATATAGGCGGTGCGGCCGTCGTTCAGCTTTTTGGCGGCGGCGAGCGCGAATTTGTCGTCGCCGACATCCTTGGCAAATTGCACGATCAGCTCCGTGCTGCAGCGCTGGTACGTCGGCACGTGCTTGAACAGTTCGGCGGGGTTAGCGCCAGCGAGCTGACTGAAGCCGGCGTTTAAAACAGTTTGCGTCGTGAGCGTCAGCTGCTCTTTAAAGCCGTTCTCGGCGGCAACATAGCCGTAGCGGAAGGGCTGCTGGTCCCCGGTCGGCAGCGGAAAATCAACCGACGCCTGGTAGGCGTATTGCAACTTTTCGCGCGGGCCTACCACGGTTGGCTGGTAGAGGCCGTTAATGGCGTCGCGCAGCAAGCTGCGGATGGCGAAAGTGTCGGTGTTTTGGCGCCACCACATGGTGTGCAGCCAGCAACCCAGTACGATCACCGCGACCAGCAAAATCGCCGTGGCGACCGAGAGCACGCAGAGCGCTGCTTTGACGTAGTATGATTCGGAGCGTTTGAGTGCCTGCATGCGTTCTCCTCGTTATTCGTAGCGCAGGGCTTCTACCGGATCGAGCCGGGCAGCCCGGGCTGCCGGGTACAAACCGGCCAGCATGCCGATGACCGTCGTTACGGCCAGGACCGTCAAGATCAGCCACGGCGGCAGCGTCACGATGTTGGAACTGGCAATACCGTTGCTCTTGAGCTGCCTGTTAATGATAGGGTTGGCGATAAGCGTTAAGGCGAATCCGACGAGTACGCCAAAACCGCCGCCCAAAAAGCCGAGCAGCGATGCTTCGATAGTGAACAGCCGGCGCACCGTGCTGCGGCGGGCGCCAACGGCGCGCATCACGCCGATCTCGCGGGTGCGTTCTAAAATAGCCATGACCATAGTGTTGACTACGCCCACGGCGGCCACGGTCAGCGAGATACAGCCAATGCCGCCCAGCACAATGCCGATGATGTTGAAGATGGCCAGCTGGCTCTTGATGTACGACTGAGCGTCCACAGCGCCAAAGCCAAGTTTTTTGATGTTGTTGGCGACGCCGGTGGCGTTGCTGGCTTGGTCGACTTTAACGATCAGGCTGCTGTAGCCGTCCTTGGCCAGTTGATCGGTGACAACCAATGTCGGCTGCGGCTGCGAATTACAGTTCGGCGTGCGCGCGTTGCGGCACTTGGCCTGCGCCGCATCTTGGTCGGCCTGCGTCACCTGATACATCTGGGTCATTTCCATGCCCCTCGCCCAGTCCATGGGCACGCGGGCGGCGTAGCTGTTGTTGCTGGTGTCCATAATACCCACTACGGTGGCGTTTAGAATGACTGGCGTGGCCTGGAAGTCGCGGCCGTCAGCGCCAGGATGCGCACTAAAGAAGGCTTGCTGCTCCTGGTAGAGCCGCTGCGGATCCGAGCCGACGCCACTGTAGAAACTTTGTGCCAGCAGCCCCACCTGCTTGCCGATCAGCCCCTGATAGTTGTGCTTGAAGCCAAGTTTGTCGGCGTAATCTGAAGTCACTACCACTACGCCGCTTTTGTCAGACGAGTTTAGGTTGCGTCCGGCCAAAATCGTGTCGGTGACGACGCCATTGGTGTCGTAGGCCGATACCTGGTACAACCGTAATTTTTGACTGCCATACACCAACGCCTGGAACTGCCCGGTTTGCAGTTGCCGCGACACGCCGATAACGTGCGGCTCTTTGGCAATTTGGTCGATGACCGTATCGGTGAGCTTTTTACAGTCTTGGCAGCCGCCGCCTCCGCCGTCATTCCAGGTAATATCGGTCTGCGGCGAAACGCGCACCTGCTGCAGGGTGCCGTTGGCTTCGAATTGCTTGGTCATAAAGCCTTTTACGCTGAAAACCAGCGCCAGCATAATGGTTACGCTGGTGGCGCCGATGACCACGGCAAAAATAGTCAGCGCGCTGCGCAGTTTTTGGCGCCAAATGTTGTGCAACGCCAGGCGGATGTAATCAATGAAACGCATACGTTTTTATGCCCGCCTTTCGCTGATTTTGCCGTCGTGGATTTCGACCACGCGGTGCGCCTGATGCGCAATAGACATGTCATGGGTAATGATGAGCAGTGTAATGCCCTGCTTGTTGAGCTCATGCAGTAATTTCATGATTTCGCTGCCGCGGGCCGAGTCCAGATTGCCGGTTGGCTCGTCGGCGATGATAATTTTCGGCTCCGCCGCCAGCGCCCGGGCAATGGCCACGCGCTGCCGTTGTCCGCCGCTCAGCTGGCTGGGCTTGTGCTTGAGCCGGTCGCCCAGACCGACGGCCTCTAGGCAGGCTTTGGCGCGCTCGCGCCGCGCCTTCGACTTCATGCGAGAAAAAATGAGCGGCAGCATGACGTTTTCGAGCGCTGTGCTGGTGCCCTGCAGGTTGAACGACTGAAACACGAAGCCGATGTTTTTGTTGCGGTACTCCGACAACTTACCGTCGCGAGTGTGCGACAGATCGTCGCCGCCCACCACGACAGTACCGTTATTTGGCCGGTCCAGGCCGCCGATGATGTTCGCCAGCGTCGACTTTCCCGAGCCGCTCGGCCCGGTAATGGCCACAAACTCGCCTTCGTTCACCCGAAACGACACGTTGTCGAGCGCATTCAGCGTTTCGTCGCCCAAGTGATATGTTTTTGTGACGCCCTTCAGTTCGATGATTGGTTTCATAGCTCGTTAAGCTTAAGCATAACCGGAAATGACACAAAAATAAACGGGTAAAGTGGCGCTCTAAAAACAAAAAAGCCCAGGTTGTTATGCCTGGGATTTTTTAGGTTTTTTGATTGCTTTTTTGGGTGATCTGCCTTTGGACATCGAGGGCCTCCTTGTGTTTGTTAATACGGGCATGTTCTGGTCATGGTCCGCTGCTGCAAGGGTTGGCTGTCCAGAACGAAGGCGTGATTTAGCCAGTACGACCGGCTCTCGTCGGTTTCGTCTGTGCTTCCCGGCCGCGGCGGCGTCAGCCGGCCGATCCAAATGTCGGATAGTTCGTAGTTGTTGCCGCTGTCTTGCAGCAGTGTAACCGTCAGATAGTGCGTAGAGAGAGGCTTGCCGTTTTTGACAAAGCGCGTGTATAGGTCGTCCTTAAGAAGGCGCGCATACAGAATGGTATCGGTGTCCTTCGTCGCGATAATGAAGCTATAGCCTATAAGGCGCCCCATGTCGTGCTCGACGTTGACCTGCGTGCCCTTCACCGCTATTTGCTCAAGCATCTCTTTTGCCAGTGTGAGGAGTTGCGGCTGCTGCGCAATTTGCTTTGCGGCCTGCGAGCCTATGAGATCAACACATACCTGCATCCCATTAAGAGTCTGTCCGATGTAGTGTTTCATATGGCCCCCTATTACTTTAACTATACGCTTCTTCGGGGTGTGACACTAACGCGGCTGGTGCCGTATGGCCCCGCCGAGGTACGATCTAGTGCGGCCAAGCGCCTTAACGACGCTGGAAGCCGCCGCGGAAACCGTAGCTGCCACCGCCGCTCTGGGGACGGTCTTCGCGCGGCTTAGCCACGTTGACCACGATGGTGCGGCCTTCGAATTCTTTGCCGTCAAGCGCGTTGATTGCTGCCTGGGCAGCCACCTGATCTTCCATTTCCACAAAGCCGAAGCCCTTGGACTGGTTGGTGCCGCGGTCCATGATGACCTGGGCGCTCACGACCTTGCCGTACTGCGTGAACAGTGCTTGCAAGCTGTCGTTGGTGGTGTCGAAGGACAGTTTGCCCACGAATAACTTAGTTGCCATTGATATGAAGCCTTTCTATAAGCTGATATTACGCGAGACAGGGTCTTCGCTATAGCCGAGAATAGAATGGCTTGCTAGTGCGCACGTATAAAAGGTATAGGGTAGAATAACTTGCTGTATCTATCATAACACGTTTTGTTGTAAAAAGCATACTGGTCGCCCCATTGCAACCATGCGCTACTCATGCAGTTTGCATTAACGCAGCGCCTCGCAGCTATCGCTTCTGCCATCTCCAGTCGCGGACTTCTGGCATATCTACGCCATTGGCTCGTATATATTCGGCATGCTCAATAAGTTTTTGTTCCATGAGCTGCTTGAGCGCCAGCGCAGCATTGCTGGTGTCGTTTGTTCGTGCAATAACGTCCATAACCAAGTGAAAGCGGTCCATGTCGTTGCGGACCGTCATGTCGAAGGCTGTGGTAATCGTGCCTTCTTCCTTGTAGCCGCGCACATGCAGATTGCGGTTGGCTCGCCGATACGTCAGGCGGTGCACCACCCAGGGATAGCCGTGAAAAGCAAAGATGATCTCTTTGTCTTTGGTGAAGAGGTCGTCGTAGTCGGCATCGCTCAGGCCGTGCGGGTGTTCGGTATCAGGCTCCAGCCGCATGAGGTCAACGACGTTCACGACCCGGATTTTTAGCTCCGGCAAATGCTTGCGCAGAATTGATACGGCCGCCAGTGTTTCGAGCGTTGGTACGTCGCCGGCGCAGGCCATGACAACGTCCGGCTCGCCCGTATCGTTGCTCGCCCAATCCCAGACGCTGATGCCCTTTGTGCAATGCTCAATTGCCTCATCCATTGTCAGCCACTGCGGGCTATCGTGTTTGCCGGTGATGGTGAGATTAATGTAGTTGCGGCTCTTCAGGCAGTGGTCAATTGTTGAAAGCAAGGTGTTGGCGTCCGGCGGCAGATAAATTCGTACAACCGACGCTTTTTTATTGAGCAAATGGTCGATAAAGCCAGGGTCCTGGTGCGTGAAGCCGTTATGGTCTTGCCGCCAGACATGCGATGTCAGCAAGTAGTTGAGCGAGGCGATCGGCTTGCGCCACGGTAATTCGTTGCTCATTTTGATCCACTTGGCGTGCTGATTGACCATTGAGTCAACGATACGAATAAAGGCTTCGTAGCTATGCAATAACCCGTGCCGCCCAGTAAGCAGGTAGCCCTCTAGCCACCCCTCGGCTTGGTGCTCGCTGAGCATCGAGTCGAGCACCGCGCCATTGGTGGCCAGGAACTCATCCGCGGGTTTTGTGCGAGCCTCCCACTGCCGATTCGTTGCCTCAAAGACGGCTTCTAGGCGATTTGACACCAGCTCATCCGGGCCGAAGATACGGAAGTTGTGGCGCGTTTCGTTGTGCTTGATGACGTCGCGCAGATACGGCCCCAGTGCGTGTACATTGCCCTCGACACTGGCGCTGCGCTCGGGAAATTTTGTTTCGTAGTTGCGAAAATCTGGCAGGTCAAGCTCGCGCAAGAAGCTGCCGCCGTTAGTGTGCGGATTAGCACCCATGCGCCGTTTGCCGGCCGGCGCGAGCGCGGCAAGTTCTGGCAGCAACGCGCCAGAGTCATCAAACAATTCCTCCGGCCGGTAGCTTTTGAGCCAACTTTCAAGCACCGCAACATTGTCCGGGCAGGTTTCATCGACAGCCAAGGGCACCTGGTGCGAGCGGAAATTATCTTCTACTTGTTTGCCATCAATGAGTTTCGGGCCGGTCCAGCCTTTGGGCGAATTAAGGACGATCATCGGCCAGCGCGGCCGCGCCGGGTCATTATTGCTGCGGGCATTGTT
>DASVOI010000007.1:0-26633 GCA_036383395.1 Saccharimonadales bacterium (SeqCode) | reverse complement strand
AAGAACTTTTACCACGCCAACGGCATAGATACTGCTGCCGACCTGGCTACAGCCAAAGCCATCCAAAGTTACTAAGATTTGCCGAGCACGACGTTGTTGGCGTGCAGCCAACCGTCGGTGGAGCCGCCATTGAGGTACTGGCCCTCGGCGCGGGCAACCACGAGGCGCCCGCCGTCCTTGGCGTACATTTTGAGCGCTTCGGTGAGCTGGTACTCGCCGTTGGGCGCGGGCGGAGCAGACATGACTTCGTGCATGTAGTCAAACATCTTGCGGTCAAAGAGGTACTTGCTGGGATTTTTGTTAAACGGTTTGTCGCCCAAGGTAGCAGGGTCGATTTCTTCGATAAAGTCTTGCAGGAACAAGCCGTCGGGCGTCGTTTGTACCATGCCGTAGGCTTTATCGCTCGGCTCTTGCTCTACTACCAGCATGCCGGCGGATGCATTTTGCTCCTCCACTTGGGCAAGCAACTTGGCGATGTCCGATCCGCCATCGGCGCGGTACAAGAAGTCGTCACCGGAAGCAACCAATACCTGGTCGTCGGGGCCAACGGCAAACGAGCACAAATCCAGCGGCACTGCCGTGCCATAAGGCATGGCCGAGCTTTGCACCACATAGTGGAAGCGCGCCTTCTTGGCAATGCCTGTGACCATGTTGAGCATCTCAGTCTTGCCGATGCGCTCCAGATAGTCTTCCATCAGCTGGTTGGTGCCGTAATAGGTGCGGATCTGGTCTGACTGCTCGCCGACCACGAACATAATTTCGGTGATGCCGGCCAGGAGGCAGTCTTCGACGACATAATCTACCATCGGTCGGTTGCCGATAGGCAGCATGCACTTTTCTAAAGCTTTGGTGATAGGCAGGCAACGGGTGCCGTAGCCAGCAGTAAGGATAATAGCGCGGTTTACTTTGCCCATAGGGGGAAATTCCTGTTTATACGGTAGTCGAAAGATACAGTATAGCACGCGGGGTGTTTTAGCGCCCCTTATGCTTGCAAAATGTTCATCTGGTGGTACGCTTTATTTAAATAGTAACGAAAGGTGGAATACCTCCATGAAATCACAAGTGTCCAAGGGCGTCGCCATTGTTTGCTCGCTCGTACTGTCCGCTTTCAGCCTTAGCAGCCCATTCCTGAAGGCCGCTGCAGCGCCCGTCAACCTTATCGCCAACCCGTCGGTAGAGACCGCCAACAGCGCCGGTACCGCACCGCTCAACTGGCAGACCGACCACTGGGGCACTGGCACAGCCAGCTTCCAGTACAAGACCACCGGCTACAACTCCAGCAAGAGCGTGTACGTGTCGGTGAGCGGCTACAAGAGCGGCGACTCCAAGTGGTTCTTCGACCCGGTAACAGTCAGCCCAAGCACCACCTACACCTTTAGCGAAACCTACGAGTCGAACATCAAGACGCACATCGTGGCCGAAAGCCTGACCAGCGCCGGCGCCGCCAGCTACTTCGACGTCGACGTGGCCGTTCCGGCCAGTGCCAGCGCCTGGAAAACAGTCACTTACAGCGTAAAGACCAAGGCCAACACCGCCAAGCTGACGCTTTTGCACCTCGTAGAGGCCAACGGCTGGCTGCAAACCGACAACTTCAGCCTGACTGCGCCCGACACGGGCACGCCAACACCGCCCACGCCGCCGGTCACCAACGGCTTGGTGCCGAACCCGTCGGTTGAAACCGTCAACCCGAACAACGCCAACCTGCCGACCGACTGGTCGCACAGCAGCTGGGGCACCAACAAGCCCACCTACCAGTTCATTAAAAACGACGGCCACGACGGCACCAACAGCGTGAAGGTAACCATGGCCAACTACACCGACGGCGATGCCAAATGGGTCTACACGCCGCAAGCCCTGACGCACGGCGCCGACTACCGCTTTACCGCGTGGTACAAGACCAACACCATCCCGCACGTCGTTGCCTGGTACACGCACGCCGACGGCACCGAAGATTTCTTCGGCCTGCCAGACCCAGAACCGGCCGCCAATGCCGGCACCACCTGGCAAAAATACTCCGACGTCTTTAGTGTGCCCGCCAACGCCACCGGCGTCTCCTTATTCTTCTTCCTGAGCAATAACGGTTGGGTGCAGACCGACGACTACAGCGTCGCGCCGTACACCTACACCGGCTTCAACCGCGGCCTCGTCACGCTGACGTTCGACGACGGCTTCGAAGAGAACGTCACGACTGCCTTACCGGTACTCGACCAGTATGGCTTCAAGTCCACCTTCTGCTTCGCCACCCAGTACGTAGAGGGCATTCCTACCGCCGAACAAGAAGTGAAGCAAATTGCCAACGACGGACAGGAAATCTGCGGCCACAGCGTAACCCACCCGTGGTTCACCCAACTTACGACTACTCAGCAAGATTACGAATTGCAACACTCGCAGCAATACTTGCAAAGCCTGACCGGCCAACAGGTAAAAGACTTTGCCAGCCCCTACGGCGACTACAACGCAGCGGTTAATACTGAGATCAAAAAGTACTACCAGTCGCACCGCACTACCGACGAAGGCTTCAACAGCAAGGACAATTTCAACCCGTACCGCTTGCGCGTACAAAACATGATGCCCACCACCACGCTCGCCCAAGTGCAGCAATGGGTCAACAAGGCTAAGGCCGACCACACCTGGCTGATTCTGATCTACCACGTGGTCGCAACCAACAAAGCCGATATGGACGAGTTCGACACCTACAAGCCGGACTTCGACGCCCAAATGGCCTGGCTGGCCCAAAGCGGCATCACCGTAGAGCGCTGGGACCAAGCCTTGGCCGAGACCAGCGCCCAGTAGCTGCTTGAAGCTAAAGCGCAGCGCCCACAAGATGACCGACGAGCGCCGTAAGCGCCATCGCCAAGCCGCCGCCCACAAAGACCCGGGCGGCGGCTTTCCATTTGCTGCCGCCGCCAATGTACGCCCCAATGCCCCCAGAGATGGCGAGTGCAGCGCCAGAGGTTAGCGCGATAGTCCAAGCCGCCGCTGTGCCGCTGCACAACACACCGATGATAACCGGAATCAGTCCGCCGCCCGTAAAGGCAGTGGCCGAGCTGATCGCCGCTTGCCAGGGGTTTGCTAGTGCGTCTTGCTCGATGCCCAACTCATCGCGGGCGTGCGCGGCTAGCGCGTCTTTGGCGTGCAGCTGCTTCGCCACCTGCCAGGCGAGTTTCGTACTGACGCCGCGCTGGATATAAATATCGGCCAACTCGTGGAGTTCTTCGTCGGGGTTTGCCGCAAGCTCGCCGCGCTCCAGGTGAAGGTCGGCACGCTCGGAATCGCGCTGCGAACTCACCGATACATATTCGCCGGCAGCCATAGACAGTGCGCCCGCAATCAAGCCTGCCACGCCCGCCGTAAGCACGGCTTGCTTTGACGAATGCGCGGCAGCCACGCCGAGCATCAGGCTCGCGGTAGATACAATACCGTCATCGGCGCCCAATACCGCAGCCCGCAGCCATGCAGCACGGTGCGATTTATGCCCGCCGTGCCGGGGCACGGGATGGTTGTGGTGTGTGGTGTCGGGAGTCATACGCTCCTATTATACCGCCGCAAGGCAATCTAGTGCGCCGGTCCGAGCAGCGCAGCATCTGACGCCATAAATACCGTATCGATTTTGCTGCAACTATCGAACTGGAACGAAACAACTTCGTTCGCTTGCGTAGTGCCGGCAAAAAATTTACCAGTAAAGTACTGGCCATAGAAATTCTTGGCCCACACGTCAGTAGTTGTCGCCGCCGGCAGGCTGAAATTCCAGGGCGGGGTAACGCCATTGAGGTAACTCATATCGTCTACAGCGGCCGCCGCCGCCTCTTTGCCGCCTTTTTCCGACCCGGCGATAACCAAGTTTACCTGGGAAGCCATGGAGCCCTGGAGCGCCGCGAAGTTGCCGCTATTCATGGCGGCAATGATGTTGTTCTTTAGGCTAGTGGAAACAACCGCGCTGCAGCTGCTGTTGGGCTGCGCGCTGCCGCCCGAGGAACCGCTGCCGGCCGAGCCGCCGCCGGACGTGCCGGCCTTCCGCTGCAACGAGGCAACCTGAGCAGTCAGCTGCGCGTTTTGGTTGTGCGCCTGCTGCAGCAGGGTCAATAGCCAAAAAACGAGCGCCAAAAGCAGCACAATGACTACCAGCACCAGTACTTTGCCGATGCCGCGCCGTTTGCCCGGCGCCGGGTATGCCGTGTAAGAATTGTAGGGATCTTCGTTCATTGGATTCGCGCGCTTACGTTTGTAGTATAACGCATAAAAAAGCCCCTCCGGGGAGGGGCTCTCTTTTGTATCTTTTGTTTAGGCCGTCATGTCTACCAGGGTCCACGACTGGTTGCCTGCGTTAAATTGCAGCCGGTAGTCGCGGGCGCCATCGGTCATATCAAAGACCTGCACAGCCCGGGCGCCTTTTTGCACCAGGTACCGCAGGCCGTCCATGAAGGTGTATTCGTGCCCGGCAAACTCCATGCGGCGCGGGAAACTTTTAAGCTGGCCCTCGCTTTTGAAGTACACTTCTGGCACATTCACTTCTTGGTTAATGATAACGCGGCGGTTGATTTTGTAATTGTTCATAGGTCAAGCTCCTAGAAAAATTAGTTTGTAAAAGGTTCGACGGAAAAGAGAAAATGTTTCTGGCAGAAAAGACATCCGTCGGTATCTATTCGCTAGCGCCAAAAGCATTGCTTGAATGGTGAGGAGCAGGGACGCGGCCGCCTACAGCAGACCGGTGAGTATACACCCCAAAAGTTGTTAAAGCCTGTATGTAGGAAGGCCCCACAAGAACCAGCACACACATTGCCAATGCTTATTATAGGCCGGCAGTGCGCGCATGCAATCGTTTTTCTGTAGCAACATGCACTACGGTCTGTACGCCGCAAGGGTGCTGTAAAGAAAACGCTACTGGTTCCGAATAAATGGCGTATCATAGGTTGGTCCATGAGTGCCGAACTTGTCATGCAGCCCGGCCGGCAATTTGCCAGCGCGGGCGACTTCTTTTCTGAATGTCCGCCTTACAGTATTGGAATTGAGGTGGTTGATGCGCCGCCCCAAGTTATCCAGCAACCGAATGGGCCATATGCCATTATCGACCACCACAGCGGCGTCGTGCGCCGCGTGACGCAAGCGGCCTGCGAGCAAGCCTGGGGTCTGGTGGGGCTGGGGCTGGTCGACCAATTTAGCGGGCCGGACGGCGACTACCACCCGACGGTCTACGCCCGCGACCCGGACCAAGACACCAACCTGGCGTACCATATCGTGAACCGCGCCTGGGTCGTGCCGCAGCTTACCGCTCACGAAGTAGAGCGCATCGAAGAACTGGTACACGTCGAGGGCATGCTGGACCGTTTTGGCGGCGTGCCGCCGGGGCGCATCACACCAAAGGTCCGCAAGATGATGGAACGCATCGCCTGGATCTTCGACGCCTACAGCGACTACCGCTCCAGCGGCGAACTGTACCGCAACGACCCCGAGGCCCACGTGACGATTATGCGCGAAGGCAGCCGGCGCATTCGGCAGCATGTGAACGGGCACGGCCGCAGCCGGCCCCTGGATACCCGCTACAACACCGTCGGCCAGCAGGGCGGCTGCGCGCTTATTGAACGAGTCGGCGCCGAGGCGCTGCTCGGTGCCTGCAGCGACGGTTTCCTGGCCGTTATTGTCTGGCAGCCGCGCGCCGACGGCAACCACCAATACACTTACTACCGGCGGTCGGCGCTCGTGCCGTTCCGGCTGGATGAGCTCTATGCAGCCTGTAACGCCGAAGAAGATTGCCCGCCTGGCCGCGGCCATGGCGGCTCAGATAACATTGGCGGCAGCCCGATCGAGCTGGGCAGCACCATCCCGCCGGAACGCCTGCTGCGGATTCTGGCCCAAAACCCGCGCATTCTGGCCCATCGCACCCCTGACGCAGGCACCGCACCCAACTCCCAATAGGTTAGGCAAATCTTCAGGAAAACCCGTATAATACCCTTGACATGAAGCGTCACAACCAAGACATGCTGGCCAAGCGCGCGCAGCGACCAGGCAATCTGTTGGATCTGAACCGGTCATTGCCAAATTACTCCTACCACCCCTTAGACAGCGGCGTCACCGTCGGCAGCGGCGGCAAGCCGCCGAAACAAGGCTTCTCCTGGAAAAAACTGTTTAAACGCACCGGCCTGACCGTTTTGGTGGTGGCTGTGCTGATCGGCGGCTGGCTCGGCTGGAAGCTGCTGCGCAACGAACTCAAAATCTTTGGCTGGAAGGGCATAGTGAGCGTCCTCAAACCCACCAAACTGAAGGGCGAGGACACGGGCCACGTCACCATTTTGGTAGCCGGCAACAGCGCCGACGATCCGGGCCACAACGGCGGCGACTTAACCGACTCCATTATGCTGCTCAGCCTCAACACCAAAACCAACACCGCCTTTATGCTGAGCATTCCGCGCGACTTCTACGTCAATATCCCCGGCGAAGGCTACGCCAAGATCAACGAAGCCTACGAGGACGGCGAGACCGACCACTTTAGCGAAGCCGGCTATCCGCCGGGCGGCATGGGCCTGCTCGAGAAGACCGTCAGCCAAATTACCGGCATTTCTATCCAGTACGAGGCGCTCGTGAACTACGGCGCGGTGCGGGACGCAGTTAACGCCGTTGGCGGCGTGACTGTCAACATCCAGAGCGACGACCCGCGGGGCTTAAACGACCCCAGCCCAGACTACGGCAACAACGGCAAGCCGCTGGTCGACCACCTGAGCAACGGCCCGCACACCATCAACGGCGTTCAGGCATTGGGCTTGAGCCGCGCCCGCGGCGATACCTGGGGCTCCTACGGGTACGCCCTGAGTGACTTTACCCGCACCAAAAACCAGCGCATGGTGCTGCTGGGCCTCAAAGACAAGGCCACGTCGCTCGGTACGCTGTCCAACCCGGTGAAGCTCGGCGAACTGTTCGACTCTATGGGCAACAACGTGAAAACCGACATGACGCTAGGCGAAGTAACGCGCCTCTACACCCTGGTAAAGCGGGTATCGAACGACAAGATTACCTCGGCCGGCCTGAACGATGCCGGCAACAAAAACCTACTGGCCAGCTACACCACACGAACAGGGCAGAGCGCGCTCATCCCAGCCGCCGGTATTGACGACTTCAGCGACATTCAAAACTATGTGCAAACGATTTACAGCCCGCCGCAGCCGTCGTCGGGCTCGGGCTCCGGATCATCGGGCAGCAACAGTTCGCCCTAACGTCCTGATATGCTACGCTGAAACTTATGCAGCTGCATTTGCACCGCGCCAACGCCAAACCCGACTGGGAACTTGCCGCCAAACGCAACATATGGCAACGCTGGGCGGCGCGCAGCCATGGCCTGCTCACGCTGCCTAATCTGACCAGCATACTAGGGGCGGCATTTGTCGGCGCCGGTCTGGCGTACATTCCCCAGGGGCGTTTGTGGCTCGGCTTTATTTTGATGGGCGTGGGCCGCGTGCTCGATGTGCTCGACGGCTTCTTGGCCGAAAAGACCGGCACCAAAAGCCCGCTCGGCGAAAGCCTGGACGCCACGCTCGACAAACTGGCCGTGTTTGCGGCATTGGTAGTCTTTACGGGCGTCGGCATTTTGCCGTGGCCGTTTGCGCTGCTGATTGGCCTAGAAAACGCGGCGACGTCTCTGGTCAGTCTGATAGCCAAAAGTTTGCGGCAGGTTATTCATCCGGGGCGCGCCGGCAAAGTCGGCACAGCCATAGAGTGGTTGGCGCTGCTCGGCTTTGTGCTGGGCGTAGCGATACATGCCTCATTTGCCCATGCGTTCACGTACGGCGCGTTTGTTTTGGCGCTCATTTCCATTGCCGCGAACGGCTACGCCACGGTGCGTTACGCCGCAGAGCTCCGGGCCCAGCAGGTTCGCGAACAGCGCGAAAGCCCGCGCAAGCGCTAAATCGGCCGTTCTTTGAGGTGCAGCAGCCAACCAATATATGTTGACACCACATGCACCACCAGCCACAGCACAATCAAAAGGGCGTACTCGCCGACGCTCAGCCGCACAAACGGCATAGACACCAGCGCCGCGCCAATAATGTAATCAAGCTGATCAAACGGAAACCAGCCATGGCCGGGGGCTACGCCCTTTTGTCGCTTAAAGAAGCTCTCGATGGCGTCGCCGCCCAGCGCGCCCAAGCCAAACAGCACCCCAAGCGCGATGGTCGGCAAGTGGGCGTAATCCACTTGGTGCGCCAGGCTCTGCGCCCAGTGGAAATGCTCCACGGCCAGCTGCTGCAACCACAAAACAATGGTAGACATAACGACGCCGGAAATAAGCCCGCGCCAGGTCTTGTGCGAGCCGAGCACGCGCTTGCCGCGAAAAGTCAGACCAAAGTCAATGGGCGCGTTTAACTCCTTTAGGCCAGGCAGGGGCGCCGCCAAAATGGGCGTCACGTTGGCAATGCCGGCCGGCAAAAAGAACCACAAGGCAAAAAAAACGTTATGCAGCATGGCGGCTCCGATTCAGGCGTTTGCGCAGCCGGTTAAACTTCGGGTAGAGCAGGGCGCGGGGGCCTGGGCGGCGCCGGCGGTGCCGCGCCTCCTCCAGCAGGCCGACTAGCGTCGTACGGCTGGGTTCGTGAGTGACACGGCTGTAAGTCGCGCCCCAGCCGTGCCGGCCGTGCGCATCACTGCCGGCGGCCGTTGCCACGTTGTGCTCAGCGGCCCAGGCCGCAGCCAATTTGCTACGATTTTGCAACAGGGCGCGGCCGTTGTGTACTTCAATAATATCGACGGCGTCAGCAATGGTGTCGAGCGCCGCCAATTGCACGCCGCTGCGCAGCGTTTCGAACGGATGCGGCACATACACCAGCCCATGCTGTTGCTTGATGGCACTGACTGCCTCGTTCAGCGACAGCCCGCCGGGCACGGCACGGCGCAGATACAAACCGATCACTTCGCCTTCGGTGGTCATAATTTCTTCGCCCACGATGATGCGCCCGCCCAGTTCGGCGTGCAGGTTGCGGGCAAAGTCAATGGTGTTGTGATCTGTTACGGCGATGCAGTGCAGCCGGCCTTCGTCGAGCATGCGGCGATAGTCAGCCGCCTTTAGGCTGCCGTCAGGCGAGGCAATTGAGTGCGTGTGCAAATCAATTTTGTACATCGTGCACCGCCTTGCTTACCCGGACCAGCCGCTGCAGCGCGGTAAAACTGGCCAGCACGGCCACGGCAGCTATAGCGTAGACCAGCTTATTGGCCAGCAGCCCGATGATCAGCACAACCATGCGCAGCTCAAACGTCAGGAAACCGTCGCGGAAAACCTTATTCAGCTTGGCGTACGAGAGCGCCTTGCCCGGCATAGAAGCAAAGATCGCTTCGCCCTTGGCCTTTATATAGCTGACGCACACCGAGGCGCCAAGCGCTGCCGTGGCCCAGGCCGCGGTGGCTGGATGAGCGCTTTGGCTAAACGCATACGCCGCGCCGCTATACAGCAACACTTCTTTCATGCGGTCGGTGGAGGCATCGAGCAAACCGCCGCGGTTGCTCTCGCGGCCCTGGACGCGGGCCAGCTCGCCGTCAAGCGTATCGAACAGCCCAAAGACCAGCAGCAGCCCCGCCGCCAGCACGTTATGATGGCGCGAGGCAATCAGCAAGGCAATCGGTACGTGCATAAGGAAGCCGACAATCGTGACCGCGTCAGGGTGCAGCTTGCCGCCAGTCACCGTGTTGAGCCAACGCGCCAGAGTACGCATAACAGCCCGCACAAAATTCCGAATGACTTCGATAAGGCTCATTGAGGTCATTGTACCATGCAACCGCTTTGCGCTGGCGCGGGGTCTGGTACTATACGTGTACATGATCCTCATACCCATTGTAGCGATAGCATTTTTGGGGCTGGTTGGCGCCTCGTATATCACCAACCCGTTTAGCAAGTTCACCATTGTGCGGCGGCCCTTTACGATACGGGTTGTGCTGGGCACGCTCCAGGCAGTCAACAACAACCACCGGCTGCGCGTGCGGCAGCAGTGGTACTGGAAGCTCTTTGCCACGCTCAAAATAACCGTTCACATCTTGTCGTCGCGCTACGTTTCTAGCCCGCGGTCCAATGCCAAAACGGTCGATGGCATCATCGCCGATATCCACGCCTACCGGTTCAATCCCCATAAGCTACTGCTGACCTCCGGCGATCACTTCAGCGCCATGTTTGTGCGCAATCTGGGCGTTTTTTATTATCCGGTGCTCGACACCCGCATACCCAGCAGCGCCGAGGACTGGCACAACCGGCAGGTAACATACCTGCAAACCGTAGCCTACGCTTTGGGCGTCTTTACCATTCACCCGGTGCCGGCACCCACCATCGTCACCACTGGCGCCTGGCAGGCGACTTGCGTGAATTACTGGGCGTACCCGTCTGACGCGGTGTACGGCATCTTGTACGCGCTGGCGGCCTTGCGCGGCAAAGAAAGCGCCGCGCCCAGCGACTACGGCCCCAAAAAATTGCACCTCGACACAAAACCAGCCGCCCTGCTGCTGTTCAACGAATACCGCGACACGCTCATAAAACTCTACAAGCACTACCGACGGACGGCCTTCGATGAAAAAACCGGGCTCATTAAGCGCGACATACACTTGTCTGGCGCCAAAGACATTACCCAGCGCCACTGCGCCTTCTACGACAACGTCATTTTCTGGAAAACCACCGAGCTAGCGATGAAGTTGGGCATCATACCGACCGACCGGGCGTTTTTGGCCAAGCTCAAGCAAACAATTTTAGGAGCGTTTTGGCTGGAAGACGCCGGCTACTTTTTGGAAGACCTCTCAGACGAAGGCAAAGAGCAGGGACATTACTCGTCAGACTGGCTCATTGTGCTGGCCACGGGCTTTTTAGATCCGGCCAAAGCAAGCGAACGAGCCTACTTTAGCCGCAGTGTCGAGTACATCCAAGCCATGGGCATCGACCAACCGATGGCCATTAAGTACCAGCACGAAACCCGGGCCCACCGCCAGTTCTTTTGGCCGCGCGTCGCCTTTGCCTCATACGGCGGCGACGTGGTGTGGAGTTTCTGGGGCATGGAATATATAAAAACGCTGTTGCTGCTACATGAGCACACCGGCGAAAAAGCTTATTACCAAACCGCGCAAAAACACCTGAAGGCCTACGAGCGCGTCATGGTCCGCGACGGCGGCTTCCCCGAAACCATGGACAAACAGGGCAACCTCTATCAAACGCCGTTTTACCGCAGCGTACGCCAAACCAGTTGGGTCATTGGCTTTGAACAGGCCCGCGCTATGGCTGCTCGCGCAAAACGGTAAGCTTTGCTACTATACGCTGGAAGGGGATAGATATATGAAAAAACTTGTTATCGCATTACTTATTTTGGCAGCCTTGGCATTTATCGCGCTCGGCATTTACTATATGATGACGCCGGCCGGCTCGCTGCCGCACGCGCTGCCAGGCTACGAGGCCGGTTCCAGCCACAAACATATGAAGCATGGCCTGGCCGCCTTTGCCGTAGCCGTCGCCTGCGCCATTGTGGCCTGGTTTATGACTGGCAAAAAGAGCGGCAACGGCTCGAGCTCTCCGGCCGCGCCTAGCGCACCGCAAAGTACAGAGTAAGCGCCGCTCCGGCGACCAGACAGTAAATCGCGAACGGCGTCAGCGTACGCGTCTGAAAGTATTTCACCAAGAAGCGGACCGAGAAAAACGCCGTAATGCCGGCGCACAGCGCGCCAGCTACAATCGCCCCGCGCAAGGGCGCCGCCGAGGGCTGGAATATCTCTGGCAATTTCAGCATGGCCGCGCCGCCAATAATGGGCGTCGCCAAAAGGAAGCTGAAGCGCGCAGCGTCTTCGTTGTTCAACCCGGCTAGCAGGCCGCCAGCCATTGACGAGCCCGAGCGCGAAATGCCCGGCAACAGCGCGCCGGCCTGGGCCGCGCCAATGCCCAGCGCCTGACCCCAACCAAGCTGAGCGATCTTGGCGTCGCTTTGGTCGGCGGTTTCGGCCCGTTTGTTGGCGCGCCGGCGCAGCTTCTCGGCGGCCAGCAACACTAAGCCATTCATTAATAAGAAGAGCGCCGCGGTGCGCGCCGAGGCAAACACCCGGCGCAATTGCTGTTCAAACACCAATCCGATGATACCGGCAGGCAAAGTGCCAGCGAGCAGCAGCCACCCAAGCCGCGCATAGGTGTCATCTGCCCGGATTTCCCGCGCCAAAAACGAACGCACCAGCCCTTGCACAATCCGCACCCAATCGCGCCAAAAGAAGCCGACCAGCACCACGGCCGTCGCCAGGTGCGTCGCCACCAAAAACGTCAAAAAATAAGAATCATTTTGGTGGATATTCCAGCCGAACAGCTGCGGCAAAATCACGCTGTGGCCCAGGCTAGAAATAGGGAATAGCTCAGTAAAACCCTGGAGCAGTCCAAGAATAATAGCTTGCAAAAGCGATATCACCCCTCCAGCATATCATGCCCATGATACAGTTAAAGCATGACCAAAAAGCGCCTTGAATTTGTCCTGCTTATTATTGTTAGTATCGAAGTTGCAGCCGCGGCGGCGCTGATTGTGTGGGCGGTGTTCTTTCATCATAAAGACACGGCCAAGCCGGCACCGGCACCCGTTGCTCAGACTACGAGCCAGACTCCGGCGCCTTCGCTGCATGTACCCACGCTGCTGCCCGTGCAGTTCGCAACCGGCCTAACCCGGCCGACGGCCATCGCCAGTTCCGACGACCGCAGCGATCACCGCTTATTCGTTACCGAACAGCAGGGCACGATCCGTACCATCGACAATGTCGGCAAAGTGGCGGGGCAGTCGTTCCTCGACATCCAAAGCAAGGTGCAAAACGACAAAGCCGAAATGGGCCTGCTGGGCCTGGCGCTGCATCCGGGCTTTAAGCAGTCCGGCTATTTTTACGTCGACTATGTAGACAAGGCGCAAGAAACGATTATTGCCCGCTACCAGGTTTCCAAGCAAACCGGCCTGGCCGACCCGGCTAGCGAAAAGGTGCTGCTAAAAATCAAGCAGCCATACCCCAACCACAAGGGCGGGCAACTGGCCTTTGGCCCTGACGGCTATCTGTACATCGGCATGGGCGACGGCGGCAGTGGCGGCGACCCCGAAAACCGCGCTCAAAACAAAGGCGAGCTGCTGGGCAAAATCCTGCGCATCGACGTCGACCACGGCGATCCATACGCCATACCAGCCAGCAACCCCTTCAAGAATGAAGCCGGCGCCAAGCCCGAGATTTGGGCCTACGGCCTGCGCAACCCGTGGCGCTTCAGCTTTGACACACAAACCAAGGATCTGTTCATTGCCGATGTCGGCCAAAGCGCCTACGAAGAGCTGGATATTCAGCCGAGCACCAGCAAAGGCGGCGAAAACTACGGCTGGCGCTGCTACGAAGCCACGCACGCTTATAATACTGACGGCTGCAAGTCAGCCAGCAACTACGTGGCACCCGTGCTAGAGTACGCCCACGGCGGCAAAGGCGGCGCGTGCTCCATCACCGGCGGCTATGTGTACCGCGGCAGCCGCTTTCCGTCGCTGGCGGGCAAGTACGTTTTTGGCGACTACTGCACCGGCCAGATCTTTTACGCCGAAAACACAGCCGGCAAGTGGCAGTCCACGCTGGGCGCCACCACCCAATTTACCCAAGCCCTGAGCACCTTCGGCCAGGACAATCAGGGCGAGCTGTACGTGGCCGACCTCGCCGGCGGCGGTATCTACCACCTGACTGACAGCGCCCAACATTAAATCTTTGCGCAGGAAACGAGTAAAGACTCAACTTTGCACCAACGCATGATATAGTGTGCTTATGTTCCGTGCTTTGGCCCTTGGTTTATTGCTCGCAGCAGTGCCCTCGAGCGCTAACTACACCTTGAATTCCTATGAGGTTGGTACCGGCGCGGGCAACGGCAGCAGCGCCAACTACGGACTGCGCGGCTCGGTTGGCGGCAGAGACGGCGTACTGGCAAGCGCGACCTACGGCTTGCCGGCGGGCGTGAGTGCCAGTACTACGGCGCCGGTACCGCAGGCACCGACGTTCACCAATCAAAATAGCAACTACAACCGGCTGCACCTCACGCTGAACAGCAGCGGCTTCGCCAGCGACACCAAGTTTCTCATCGCCATCAGCAGCGACAACTTTACCACGACCAACTACGTGCAACTGGACGACACTATCGGCACAAGCGTTAGCATTTCTAACTACCAGACGTACACGGCTTGGGGCGGAGCCAGCGGATTCGACATCGTCGGCCTAAGCCAAAGCACAACCTACAAAGTGAAGATTGCCGCGCTGCAGGGCGCCGCCACCGGCAGCGCCTTTGGACCGACCGCCTCGGCCAGCACCCAGGCGCCGAGTGTCACGTTCGCGCTGCAAACCTCGCTCACGCCAACACCGCCATTTACCGTGGCGTTCACCAGTCTGCCGCCCGGGTCGGTGACCGCCGGCAACGCCACGGTCACCGCCACCGTCACCACCAACGCAGCCAGCGGCGGCGGCATGGTGGTAAACGACCAAAACGGGGGGCTCACCAGCAGCTCGCAAAGTTTCACGCTGGCGTCGGCAACCGCCGACCTCGGTGTAGCCACCAGCGGCTACGGCGCGCGGGTGAGCGGCACCAGCCAGACTACGGGCGGCCCCATAAACGCCGCCAGCCCATTTAACGGCAGCGGCAACAACGTCGGCGGGCTAACCACCAGCCGCCAGACATTCGCCGGCTGGAGCAGCCCGATTACCGCCGGGAGCGCCACGCTCAGTCTGGCCGCCAAAAGCACGACGCTCACCCCTGCAGCCAGCGACTATGCCGACGTCATAACTATTTCATTATCCCTGGTTTTTTAATCTTCATTTTAGACTTGAAAACATACGAACAAACCATCATACTGCTAGTCAAGCATAAACACTAAGGGGATTCTCCATGTACCATAGCAAGATCCGCACCTTCAAACTCAAAAAGGCGAGTATTTACTCTCTTTCAGCGCTCCTGGCATTGTCCACTGCGTTCATCGGTTTTATGCCTGGGGTCGCCAGTGCCGGCAGCCTCGGTCAGACGACCGTGCGGTTCGACCGCTTGCAGACGTCGCAAGCCACCACGGGCACCGTTTGCGCCAAGCCGGCGACTACCGCTACCGAGGCTTCGGTGCAAGTGGTATTCCCCACGGGCTACACATTGGGCGCAGCCGCCAGCTTTACCGTGAACACCACTAACCTGAACTGGCCGACCGGCGGCACCGCCTGGCTGGGCATTAACACCGCCACCAACGTCACCACTCAGACCGTGACATTCCCTAGCAGCGACCTGACCGTCGGTACACTCTACTGCTTCAACTGGACCAACAGCGCCGCCGTGCAGGTGACGGGCTCGGTCAGCAGCAATAACACTGGCAGCGTCACGACTCGCACCAGCACGCCGACCAACATTGACACCGCCAACTACAGCACCGTCAGCCTGGCTGCCGACCAGATCGGCGTCAGCGCGAGCGTACCGCAGTCGTTCACCTACGCCCTGAACAACACGAGCGACGCCCTTGGCGCCCTGAGCACCGGCAGCGTCACGCCCAGCCCAACACCTCGCACGCTCACCATTAACACCAACGCTGCCAGCGGCTGGATGGTATGGGCCCAAGACGCCACCACCGGCCTGCGCTCGCCGAGCACCAGCTACACCATCGCTTCGACAACGCCGGGCAGCAACAGCACGCTCAGCACCAACAACGAAGGGTACAACATGGGCGTTACCAGCAGCCAAACCGGCGGCAGTGGCAGCATTACCGTGGCCGCACCATTCGTCGGTGGCAGCCTTGGCAAGGGCGGTGGTCTAGACACCACGCTGCGCACCGTTGCTTCCTCAACCGGTACCGCCAACGGCGCCGTACTTACCCTGACCAACAACGCTTCAATCAGCACCCTGACCACTGCCGCAAACGACTACGCGGACACCATCACGTTGCCTGCGGCGGCAATGTTCTAAACAACCCACCTTGTACCCGGGGCTAGCCCCACAACGTTTACAACCTAGAAGAGAGCAGTGTGATGCCAACCAACCATAGAAAATGGTTGCGGAATTTGTTTCGAGCCTGGCCGCTTGGAGTGGCGGCCATCCTGATAGCCTGTTTACCAATGGTGCGCGCTGGCGCGGTGGGGAATGACTTTAATATACAAGTCTCGCCATCGCCGCTCCTCGTGACCCTCACACCCGGCCAAACACAAACCGCAACGCTTACCGTACGTAATTTTTCAAACCACAGCGAAAGCCTCGTGCCGTCTTTGAGCGGCGTGCGCACCAATGGCGATGGTAACAACGTGTCATTGACCGATGTTGTGCCAGCGGATATGCGATCGTGGGTACAGTTTACGCCGGCCGCCATGACTATTGGCGCCGGGCAAAGCGCCGAACTGACCATAGCCTACCACACGCCGCAGAACGTCGGCTTCAGCTATTCGGTAGCTATTTCGCTCACTAGCACCCGCGCGGCAGCCCAAACCAGCACCGGCACTGCCATTAAGCCGCAGATCGTGGTATTTTGCCTGATCAACATCAATCGCAGCGACGCCAAGAGCGAGTTGAGCATCGAAGGCATCACTAGCGGCAAAGCTCGTTACGCCTTCCTGCCGGCCGATTTCTCGGTGCGCATCCACAATGGCGGCAACATTATTAGCCAGCCCAGCGGCACGATTTTCATTCAGCGAGCCTTTGGCGACACGAAGCCAATCGCCACCATCCCGGTGAACAAGGGCGGCGGCTACGTGCTGCCAGGTACGTCACGCAATTTTGGCGCAACATGGACGAGCGGCTTCCCGGTGTACGCTACAGACGCGAACGGCAAACGTCACTTGTCCTGGGACTGGCGGCACATCGGCGAGCTACGCCTGGGCCGCTACGTGGCCAAGGCCGTACTCGTCTACGACAACGGGCACCAAGACGTGCCGATCGTTCTCAGCACCACCTTCTGGGTCGTGCCGTGGTGGCTCATTTTCCTGGTCATTTTCTTGGTCATCGCGCTTGTGATGGGTGTCATAACCTGGGGTCGGTTGATCTTTGCCGGCACCAAAAAAGTACGGAGCTATGCGGCGCATCATAAAAAATAACTGGCTGCGGATTGCATTTGGTCTCTCGGCGATGACCGGACTGCTGCTGCCGTGCCAAGTCGCGGCCGCAGCATCGACCGGCGGCGTCACTATCACGCCGGCCGCGCTGACACTCAACCTCGCCAAAGGGCAGCAAACCCAGACCGCCACTATTACCGTGGCGAACCACTACCAAACGGCGGTTACGCTGCATGGGAGCCTGGCTCAGCCAGTGGCCACGCCGGGCACGGCCAGCGCGCTGTCGCAGCTGCAGCTGACGCCGGCCGACCTCACCATTCCGGCCAACGCCAGCGCCGCAATGGCCGTAACCGTCAGCGACAACGCCAAGCTAGCGCCTGGCAGCCAGCAAATCGACTTAGTCCTGACGCAGCTGGCAACGCCCGGCAACAGCGTCAGCGTAGTGCCGAGCATTCGCTTGCCGCTGATTGTTATTAAAGAAGACGGCGCCATCACCGCCTTAAGTGCCTCTGCGCCAAGCAAACCCGGATTCGCCTTCGACCTGCCAGGCAAGGTAACGGTTGCCATTAAAAACACCGGCAATATGATCGCCATCCCGCGCGGCTACGTGCAGGTGCTGGACCCGCGCGGCCGGGAAGTGAGCAAAGGAATTGTCAACGGCGCGTCAACCGCAGTCGTCCCCGGGGACCAATTGCGGGCAAGCATCGACATGACCACGCTTGACCATGCCTGGCTGCCGGGCATGTACCGAGTCCAGGTGGCCTACGGCACCGGCGGCGGGGCCGCCGCAACCTTGGTCAGCGCGCGCTTCTTTTACTTGCCGGTATGGCAGATCTTGCTCGTTCTATTACTTGGTGCACTTGCTTACACCGGCTACCAAATCTGGATGGAATGGTCCAAGTTGCAGCGGCTCAAAAGCGATAAGCCACCAAAGCGGCCCAATCAGTCGCTGAACGCGGGAAAGGGTGTGGCATGAAACGGCTGCTGCAAACAGTCTGTTTTGCGTTTTGCTGCACCGCACTTGCGGCGATCTTTGCCGCCGCGCCGGCCCACGCCGCCATCAACAAGCAAATAAGCTTCCAGGGCAAACTCACCAACCCGGACGGTACCAATGTCACCGACGGCACATTTAGCATCCGCTTCCGCATCTATACCGATCCCACGGCCGACGCTGCCAACACCTGTGCCGCCAATACCTGCAAGTGGGAAGAAACACAGGGCTCGGTTGCAGTGAGCGGCGGACTGTTCCAAGTTAATCTGGGCAGCGTTACGACATTGCCGGCCAGCGTCGACTTCAACACGTCGGCGCTGTACTTGGGCGTCAAGGTGGGCAGCGACGCCGAAATGACGCCGCGCATCCAGCTGACGGCCGCGCCATATGCCTTTAACAGCGACTTACTCGATGGACTAGACTCCACCGGCTTCGTGCAGCTGTCGCCCGGTTCGCAGCAAACCGGCAATATAAATGTCAGCGGCACCATCACCTCTGGGGCAGTGAATGGCGTGAGCATTGGCAGCACCATCCAACCGAGCAGTGCCGGCGCGCTGACCATCCAAAGTAATGGCGCTAGCGCGCTCAATCTCGACACTGGTGCCAGCGCTGCAATTAACATTGGCGGCACGAACGCCACGAGCATCGTGTTTGGCAATGGCACGAGTAACCCGAATATTAGTTTTGCAGGTTCCGGCACATTTGGCACCACTACCGGCGCCGTATCGCTCAATGGCAACGTCACGGTGGCCAGCGGCAAGACATTTACCATTACCAGCGGCAGCTTCACGCAAACCTACAGCGCCAGCACGGCAAGCACCGCCCACGCCATTAGCGTCACCAACAGCAATACCAGCGCCGGCGTAACGATTAACGGCGTCAATGTCACGCCAACCAACACCGCCACGGCAACCAGCGGCACCAATGTGCTGAACGGTGTCAATTTTGCCGCTGGCGGCGCACTAGGCGGCACCGACCAGACCAACGGCATTAACTTTGCTTCGGCCACGGGCTACACCAACTTCATTAACTCGCCGAGCTTCGTACTGAGTTCTGGCGGTGCGATTAGCGGCGTGACCACCATCGCCACTAGCAGTACCATCAACAGCAACACGTTTAGCAGCAGCACGCTGACATTCGGTGCCGCCAGCATGGCCACGGTGCAGTCGGCCGGCAGCCAGGCCCTCACCATCACCGGCAATGCCGCCAGCACCTGGAGCACTACAGCCGGCAACCTGACACTCCAGGCCGGCTCCGGCACGGTGAGTTTGGGCTCCAGCACCGTCTTGAGCGCCACCGGCGCGCTGAGCCTCAACAGCGGCTCGGCCGCCACGCTTACCATAGACTCCGGCACTACCGGTGCGCTCAACATTGGCACCAGCGCCAACGCCAAAACGATTACTATCGGCAACACCACTGGCGCCACCGTTATCGCCAACACCGTTGGCACCAGCACCACCGCCTTCAAAGTGCAGGGGCCATCCAGCGCGGTATACCTCAACATCGACAGCAGCAACAACCGCTTGTACGTCGGCAATCCCACGGCGGACAGCACGGCTTTCTTGCTCATCTTGGACTACAAGAACAGCACCGGCGACCCCACGGCCGTTAATGGCGCCGAATACTACAACAGCGCCAATAACAAATTCCGCTGCGCCCAAAACAGCATCTGGATGGACTGCACCAACGGCTTCAATACCAGCACGCTCAGCGCCGACCAAGCCGCCACCCAAAGCTCGACCACCATGCAGAGCGTGACCGCTTTGGGCTTTACGGCCAATGCCAACACCACCTACGTGTTTGACGCCTGGATTCCCATCAACGACTCCAACACCACGGCAGACTCCAAATACACCTTTACCACGCCCACGAGCTCGACGCTCAACATCCTGACCGACTACTACAGCTCGGCGACCGCCAACGTTATCTGCAATATTGTGACGAGCGCCACGGCCTGTGCCAACACCACAGTTAACCTCGCCAACCACTTCATAGAAGTCCGCGGACAGGTGATTGTTGCCGGCACAGCGGGCACGGTCCAGTTCCAGTTCGCTCAAAACACCTCAACGGCCGTCAGCTTCCCGGTCATCAAAAAGGGAGCAACGATCACCTGGCACCAGAGCAACTAGATCCTTTGGTGGGGGCTTTGCGCCCTTACACCAGTTGACGCAAAAGCATTATTGTTTTGAAACAAAATCGTAAATGTCTTTGGAGACGTCGGCGATGAACGCATTAGCCTGGTCTTCAGGCAGTCCAACCATCACGCACAACAGATAGGGCCGCTTGGGTACATACACAATGCCGCAGTCACTTTCGGCCCAGCTCGCGTTATACACGCCGATTTTGTGGGCCACCGTCACACTGGCTGGCAGCTCTCGGGTCAGCCGGTTGGTGGCGGTGGAGTGGGTAAGGTAGCCCAGCAGCTCTTGTGAGTCCTGCTTCTGCAAGTAGGCCGAGAAGTACAAGCCCTTAAGCACCGACGCGTACGACCGGGCGTTAATCACAGCCTGGCCGTTCTCTACATTTTGGTCGATGTCCAGCCGCGCCAGCGACTGCTCCTCGTAGCTCAGCACGCCCTGCATGTGGTCAAAAATGACGTGCGTAGCGGTGTTGTCGGACTGCTCCAGGGCGTATTGCGCCGCCTGGCGCAGGGTCAACTGAAAGCCGGGGCCGCGCTTGTAGAGGTCGCCAAAGGCGTCGTCAAGCTCGCTGGACGTCACCGTGACTTTTTGGTTGAGGTTGACGCGACCCAACTCCGCGGCCTTGTACAAATTCATAACCAGCGGCACCTTGATCAGCGAAGCCGCCACCAGTTCCTGATCGGCGCCGATGCGGATAGAGGTCCCGTCTGGCAAGTACTCAAAGTAAAAACTTTTTTCGACGGTCAGTGCATCGAACTTGGCCTGCAGTTTGTTCCGGAGGGGGACGAAGTTAATCAAGATGTCATTGGTGGTGTCAGACAATACGTCAGCAGAGAGAAACGGATACTGGCGCTGCAGCGACTGCGTTCGCGAGCCGGACCCGCGCACCAACCAACCCAGGTTCCCCAGCAGCAATAGCAGACACAACACCACCAAAATACGCTGCGCCAGGGAGTGCCGAGTTGAACTCATTTTGATCGCATTATACCTGGCCGGAGAGGCCGGTGGCAAGACTCAAGCTGCGTCGTGGTTGTGGCGCTTGCAGCGATCCAACAGATACAGCGCGATACCGCCAACCGCCTCGTGATGGATAGGCACGTCGGTCCCGCGCTTGGTCTCGTCTTCGCTGATACCCATTTCGGCGACTTCCAGCATAAACTGGAAAGCGATAAGCATCTCTCGCGGACGAATGGCCGGACAGCGCCGCTGCAGCACGCTATTAAAGTTGGCGATGAACAGCATCCAGGTCGAACGGGTCAGCTCGCGCAGCCGCGGATTAGCGCGCTCCGCGTACAAAAAGGCAAATGGTCCGTTCAGGCGGCCGTAGTTAACCCACGAATCGGCCATCAAAAGCAGCACCTCATCCCATGACAGATAGGGCAGCAGGGGATGCTCGCGGATTTGCAGAAAAATTTTCGACAAATCCTCAACCACCAGCTGGGTGAGCGCCACGATAATCGTGTCCTTATTGGGGTAGTAGCGGTACAGCGAGCCGATGGGGATGTGCGCCCGCTCGGCAATATCGTTGGTGGTAGTCTCCTCCACGCCGCGTTCTTTAAACAACTCTAGCGCTGCCGCCAGGATAACCCGCACGCGTTCCTTGCCGCGCGCCTGGGTAGGTTGACGGCGGGCGGCCTTGCTGGTGTATTTGTCCGGATCGTACATATTTTCCTAGTGTAAAAGACGGACAGGGCATTATGCAACGAATTTGTCGCTTCGGCAATCAACTCGCCTTTGCTATGATGGGTAGACATGAGCGACGAGCAGCAAACCTCACTAGTATTTCTACAATACTTAACCAACGTCTTTGACAGCATCACGGACGGCGTTCTGCTTATCGACGTAATTAAGTCAGACACGTTCAAACTGGCGATGGCCAACAAGACATTCTACGATTTCTCGGGCTACAGCCGGGACTCGCTGGGCAAGAACGTCGCCGACATCGTCCCGCCGGCGTCATACAGTTTTTTAGTTCGCCAGTACAAAAAAGTAGTGCGCACTAAAAAGCCGCTGCAATATCTGCGTTGGAGCGAAGTGCCCATTGGGCAGCGAGCGTATGATGTGCGCATGGTGCCGGTCTTTAACACCACCGGCGACTGCGTACAAATTGTCTGCATTGTGCACGATGCCACCGAAATGGAGCAGCTGCGCGAAGAAGTCGAACGGCTGCGCGGCACGGTGCGCGGCATTCGCAGCAGTGTCTAGCTGGTAATGCTATAATGCGCTTATGGTCCGGCATGCTGCGGCGCACCGGCATCACTTGCATCGCGCCAAAACCAAAACACCTCCCAAGCGGCAACCGTTTGACTACATGATGTACTTCTTTACGGTAGCGACGCCGCTCTTTGAGTTGCCGCAGGCTATCAGTATTTTTCGCGCCCACGATTCACGAAGCGTTTCGGCGGCCACGTGGGTCTTTTTCGCCATCTCGAGCGTCGTCTTTGTCATCTACGCGCTGCGCCAACGGCTCCGGCCGCTGGTGGTGGCTTACTCTATGTATACCGCTATTGAATTCGTGATTGTAGTAGGCATCGTGATGTACAGGGGAGGGCCAGCATGAGGCAAGTACACGCAAAGTTATCCGCCATGACGCGGCATATTTTACTGGGGCAGGGCATTTTATCGCTGTTGTTTGGCCTAAGCGCCATGCTATGGCCGAGTATAACCAGCCTGGTGCTGACGTACCTGTTCGCCACTTTCTTGCTGGCAGATGGCAGCGTGCTGCTGATCTTAGGCCTCGCTCTCGAAGGCCGCAACGCTCGCAGCCGGGTGGTGTGGGGACTGCTGCAAGTGCTGCTGGGGTTGTATGTGCTCTACAATCCGGATCTGACGTTTGCCGTACTGATCATCATCCTGGGACTGACACTGCTGGTGCGCGGTGTCTTCAACCTAACGCATGCCGTATTGTGGACGCGCGAACGGCCGGCCGAGCGGCTGCTGCACGCCATACTGGGTGCGCTCGGCTTGGTAGTCGGCACGGTCGTCGTATTGCAGCCAACGGCCGGCGGCCTGGCCTTTGTATGGGTACTGGGTATCTACGCTCTCGTAACCGGCAGCGTACTTATAGCACTTGCCCTCGGGACGGCGAAAACCGCGCATCATTCGCACCATCCTGCTACACCCCGAGCGCCGGGCTTTTAAGGCCGTAGCGGCGCGCTAAATCCTGCTTCACCACATTGCGCACCTGCGGCGATTGCTGCCGGAGCGACAGCTCGACCATGCCATGTGCCGCCGCCAGGACGAAGATAAGCCGGTTGCGGCTGTGCTCGATCTGCGACTGACGGTCGCGCTGTAATTTTTGCCGCGGATCTTCATAGGGGAAAAACCCGTTGGAATGGAGAAAGGGATCTTCCATACATGTCTCCTTTCGTTGCAGGCTTTAGTGTAGTCGGGGCGAAGATAATCGGCAGTTAATAATTTAACAACGCCTTGCCGCGCGATTCTTTTGACAAGCGCGGCAGTAGTTTCCTAAAATAAAGTATGGAATACAAATTAGCCCTTACCTTTGACGATGTATTATTAAAGCCCCGCTACGCGGGGTTTTTGCGTGAAGAAGTTTCACTCGAGACCCAGCTGACGCCGCACGTACGCCTGCGCTTGCCGGTTGTAAGCGCGCCCATGGACACCGTAACCGAGAGCGAGCTGGCCATCGCGCTGGCTGAAGCCGGCGGCCTTGGCGTGATCCACCGCAACCTGACCATCGACGAACAAGCCGAAGAAGTAAAGAAGGTGAAAGCCAAAGGCCTGCACGTCGGCGCCGCCGTCGGCTCTACCAAGGGCTACGAAGCCCGCGTAAAAGCGCTGGTAGGTGCTGGCGCCGACGTGCTGGTGGTGGACTCGGCCCACGGCCACGCCGTCAAGGTGATTACCGCGCTGAGCCACATCAAGCAGCACTACAAAGTTGACGTGATTGCCGGCAACGTTGCCACCAGCGAGGGCGCCAAGGCGCTGATCGCCGCCGGCGCCGATGCCTTGCGCGTCGGCATGGGGCCGGGCGCCATCTGCTCGACCCGCATCGTGAGCGGCATGGGCGTACCCCAACTAACGGCCATTACCGAAACCGTGAAGGTAGCCCGCCACCACGGCGTGTCAGTCATCGCTGACGGCGGCATTAGTTACTCCGGTGACATCACCAAAGCGCTGGCTGCCGGCGCGTCCGCGGTCATGCTCGGCCGTCTGTTTGCCGCGACCAAAGAAGCGCCGGGCAAGGTCGTGATGCTCAAACCCGAAGAAGTACCGTCGCGCTTCCAAAGCATCCTCGATGGCTCCAAAGAGTACTGCTTCAAGGAGTACCGCGGCATGGGATCGGTCGCGGCCATGCAACGCGGCCTGGAGATTAGCAGCGAAGACGAATTCCACGGCAAAAGTTACCAAAACGATGTCCTGATCGCCGAAGGTGTGGAGGGCCTGGTGCCTTGCCAAAGCACGGTCGACAATCTGCTAGCCCAGCTGGCCGGCGGCGTTACCAGCGGCATGTACTACGTGGGCGCCCGCAACCTGAGCGAACTATGGGAAACCGCCGAGTTCATGCGCATCACCCAAGCCAGCCTCAGCGAGAGCCACCCGCACGACCTATTTATCACCAACGCCGGCGCCAACTACCACTAGGTACTATTTTGGCCCTCCAGCCAAACAACAGAGAAAATAGGGTATAATAGCTGCAACCCATGAAGCTTGTTATCCAAATTCCGTGTTTGAACGAGGCTGAAACGCTGCCGTTGGTGCTTAAAAGCATCCCTAAAAACATCGCCGGCATCGACGAGATCGCCGTGCTCATCATTGACGATGGTTGCTCCGACAACACCGTAGCAGTAGCCAAAAAACTCGGCGTAAAACACTTTGTACACCATCCGCAAAAGCAGGGCCTGGCCCGCAGCTTCCACGACGGCCTGCTCAAAAGCCTAGAATTAGGCGCCGACATCATCGTGAACACCGACGGCGACAACCAGTACCCGCAAGCCGATATCCCCAAGCTCATCAAGCCAATTGTTAACGGGCGCGCCGACATGGTCATCGCCGACCGGCAGGTGAAACAGATCGCGCACTTCTCGGCCACCAAAAAACTGCTGCAACAGCTTGGCACGCGCGTGCTAAACGCGGCCGCGGGCACCAAGGTGCCAGACGCCCCCAGCGGTTTCCGCGCCTACTCGCGCGAGGCGGCGCTGCGCTTAAACGTCGTCACACGCTTTAGCTACGCCATGGAAACGCTCATCCAGGCCGGCAACAAAGGCCTGAGCATCACGAGTGTGCCGATTACCGTCAACCCCAAGACGCGCGAATCGCGCCTGTTTAAATCATCGTGGGAGCACGTGCTAAAGTCCGGCGTGGCCATTACCCGCGCTTTTGTCATGTACCGGCCGTATGTGCTGTTCGTAAGCCTTGGCAGCGCTTTGTTTATTGCCGGCGCCGTTCCGTTCGTGCGCTATTTGTCGTTTGTCGTCGACGGCACTGGCCGCGGGCATTTGCAGTCGCTCATTTTGGGCAGCGTGCTGCTGATTGCTTCGTTTGTGGCCTACACACTCGGCGTGGTAGCCGACCTCATCCGCATCAACCGCGTACTTATTGAAGACGGACTAGAGCAAAACAAGCGCGCCCGTTTCGCCAAAAAATAACTACTGCAAAGGCGGCACGCGGCCTTCAACGATCAGCGGATCGAGTACTTTGCGCGCCGCGTTGTTGGCGTGCGCCACGGCGCGGTTTGGCCAGTACCAAGTCTCGTTACTCCGTAAAATGAAGCTGAACACGCCGCCGCCTTGCAAGAAGAGCACCATGGCTGCCGCCGCCAGCCACACCCGGAGCGCCCGCCAGCGGCGCAGCGCGATAGCCAACGAGCGCCCAAGCACAGCAATCAGCGGAAAGAGCACCACCAGCAAGTAACGGCCGTTAATAGCCACCGGCTGGGCAGTTGCCCGGTAGTCCTGATAGCTATTAACCCAGAGCACGCTGCAGTACAGCACCACAATCAACAGCAAAAAGAGCAGCAAGGCATGGTCGCGCAGCGTGCGCCGCCAGTACACGACAAAGGCCAGGCCTGCGGCAATGCCAAGCACCAAGGCTGTGCGGCTCGGGTACACGAGCGGCGGCGAGTTGGCGTAGTCATTTGTCGGGCCGGTAATCATAAAGAACAGGCGGAAATACATACCGTCATACCAGGTGCGAGCGAAGCCCAGGGCGTTGTCGTCAAAGTCGCCCTTGGCCTGCGTGTAGTGGTAGTTGCGCGCCCACGGGCCGTAGTCCAGGCAGTCGTCAACGGTCAGCACGTCGTCGCAGTCCGGCACCGGCTTGTGGTAGGAAACCATATTGACGCCGTAACGCTGCACAAACAAGCCGGCGCTCACCAGTAGCAACAGCATGAGCAGCACTTTGGCGCGGTTATCCAAACGGGCGTGCGCCGCGTTAAAGGCTTTTTTGAGCTCAGCGCCGCGCCGCCAAAACACGTGCAGCAGGCTGGCGCCCAAAAAGATCGCCACGGCCAGAGCGATCGGCAGAAAGGCGTACTTCACCAGACT
>DASVOI010000006.1:0-53857 GCA_036383395.1 Saccharimonadales bacterium (SeqCode) | reverse complement strand
GTCTATGGCAAACACGGCGTCGCCAATACTCGACAAAATGGCCGTGTTCTTTTGGTCGTTGGCCACGGCGGTGTTGCGTTCACGCTCCAGGTCTTCGGTCAGGCTCTCGGCCAGCAAGTAGCCCTGCCGGCGGGTGCGCAGCATAATCACAAATATCACGATCAACAGCGCAGAGAACAGCTGCCCACCCAGCAAAATATAGCGCGGCATCGACGCCTGCTCTCGGCTAATGCCGAAAGTACCAGCAGCGCTAAATTGCAGTTGCCACTTATGATCGGCGACGTCCAGGGTGGCGCTGCCAGTAAGAGCGCGGTCGCTGGCGAGCGGCGCCATTTTGGTGCGGAACACCTGCGAGCCGTCGGCGGTATCAACGACGCGCAGGCTGGCTTTCGACGGCAGCAAGCCGCCGGCAAACGCCTTAGCAAAGAACTGATCATAGCTAAACACCGCATTCACAAAACCAGTAATCGTGGCGCCGCCCTTGCTGACAACCGGCGTCGTTAGGAAAAAGCCGCTCGAGGCCGGTGCCGTGGCGCTGGCCGCAAACTGTATCGTGCCGGAAGACACGGGCTGGCCGCTGATTTCAGCCCGCTGGAAGGCCTGCAAGCGGCTGGGCTGCGAGGCCAAGTCGCTGCCGCCGGCCGTGGCTGGAGCGTCAGCCACATAAGTCACCAGATAGTGCACCGGCACTGGCGACTTGTCCGTGAGTACAAAGTTAGGATTGCCGCCAGGGTTCAAGCTACGGTCGGCCTTATGCCGCGCAATAAAGGCGTTTACGTCCTTTTCGTCCACCCGCGAAATAAAACTGAGCGCCCGCAGACCGGGGTAATTCTTGGCAAGATTTAGCGAGTCGTAATATGACTCGAACTCGCCCTGGTCCACATAATCGCTGGCCGCGAACAGGCCGCGGAAGCCATGCAGCGCGTTGATGTAGGCGGCGACCCGCTGCTCAACCGCGGTTTGCACGCCGCTGGATTGCCGGGCAAAAGCTTCGGCCGAGTCGGCGGTATTGCGGTCGACCGCTTGCGTCCAGGCGCCGTACGTTGCCGCCTGCACCAGCAGCAGGGCGGCCACCAGTAGCCAACCGAGCCACGATATCCGCCCGGCCAACGTCTGTCCGGTTTTGCGGTAGATGACCAGCAGCACCATGCCTAAGCCGGCAATCACAAAGGCGATCGACAGATTGATCGGCATGGCGAATGTCGAGTTAATGTCTGCCAGGGCTTCCTGAGCATACAACTGCCCAAATAGATTCACCACGCCCAAGCCCAGTAGAATCACAGCCAGCAGATACTGCACCGGCCGGCGCCACCAGGCCTGCACCGCCACCGTAAACGGCGAAAGCCCCAGCGCAATAAAGCACAATGCCGCCGAGCTCGCCACCAAAGCCGGCGTACCAGCGGCATGCACCTTAGCATTAAATAACAAGTAATCGATACGCGTTGGTAACAGCGCGGCCAAGCCAAACAAAACACCAAAACCGCCAACCGCCTGCAAAATGCCCGGCCGCTTAAACCAGTAAGCACAAAAGCCGGTACCGGCAGCAACCAGGCCGATGGCCGCCATAGGGTTCATTGGCCCGGTGTGCGGCACCCAACTTGTAAAGTACACGTTGCCGGTTTGCCAGCCAGCCAGCGTCCAGATGCCAATCAAGAGCAGGCTCAGCCCAGCGGCCAAGCTCGCCGAAGACCGGCCCGGGCCCTTGTGCTCGTGGCCGAGCAACCAGGCGCGGGCGCTCCGCTCGCTCATAAAAAACCGCAGTTCGTGCGACCGGCCGCTCAGCCGGTTTAGGTACATGTTGATGCCCGCCAGACGGCTGTCGCTGAGCAGCGCCGTCCTGGTGTCGCCCTGCGGGTCCATCATCTTTTTGGCTTCGACGCGGGCCTCGCTGGGCACATCGCTTAGCCCCAGGCCCCGCGAGTCGGCCAAAACGAGCACCTTTTTGCCGGCCCGGCGCTGGGCGTCGGACAGCTCCGTTGAGCGGCGGGTTATTTCGCGGATCGAAGCCGCGCTTTGCTTGCCGCGCATAGTAATCACGATGACGCCTTTTGCGTCAAGCGTCACACTATTGCGCTCGTGCGTTTCCACCACCCGTTGCATTAGTTTAATGGTAGCTCGCGGCAACCCGGCGCGTCAATAAAGCTTATGCTGCGTTAGTCCATCTCGGCGAGCACTTTGTCGAGCGCGTCATAGGTGCCGTTCATGCCGTCTTCCATGCCGCTTTGCAGCATGCCGTCGCGGTCGCCCACGCTGAAGAACGTCGAGGTAACCGTGAGTTTGGTTTGACCGCCGGGCAATTCATGTAGTTCCATCTTTTCCATAGAAACGTGGCCGCGCTCGGGCAAACCGTCAAATTCAAAGGTTTCGATGACGCGTTCCGGCGCCGTCACCTCATGGTACGTACCAAAGAAGTTAAAGACCTTGCCATCAGGCGCGGTCTGTACAAACTTCCAGCGGCCGCCTTCGCGGGCGTCGAGTTCCTCGATGCGCACCGTATAGCCCGGGCCGAGCCACCACTTCTGCACAATTTCCTTGGTCGTCATGGCCTGAAAGACTTTTTCGCGGGGCGCGTCAAACACGCGCTCAATGTGGATCGTTGCCTGCCCCGGTTCGGCAGTTACTGTTGCTTTACCCATTACTTATCCTCCCTTATTCCTCACTTAGTATTTTGTCGAGTGCGTCAAAACGGGCATTCCACAGGGCCTCGTACTGCGCCAAGTATGTACTGGCGTCACGGAGGGCGCCCGGAGCTATGCTCACCACCTGTTCCTTTCCGCGGCGCTGTTTTACAACGAGCTTGGCTCGCTCCAGCACGCTCAAATGCCGCGCCACGGCAGCAAATGAGATGGCATACTTTTGGGCCAGCTGACTGACGGTATACTGCGCGCTGATCAGGCGCTGCAGCATGTCGCGGCGGATCGGATCGGCCAGCGATCCGAATAACCCGTCGAGGTAGGCATCACGTTCAACCATATTGTTGAATATAAAAAACTTAGCCCTTGTGTGTCAAGTACTATTCAAACCATAAACGCACTTATATACTTGACACAACTACCTCTGTTAGCTATACTTAAAGCATGGATAACCTCATAGGCTTCTATCAACGCTATGCTAACGAAGATGCTTGCATAGATTACCTTGAGGATATGCGGTGGCACGGCTCGCCAATCTGCCCTCATTGCGGCAGCATCACCGTTTACAAGTGCAACTCACGCCGCATCTTTAAGTGCAAAGACTGCACGAAACAATTTACTGCTCGTATTGGCACCATCTTTGAAGAATCGCGCTTGCCGCTCCAAAAGTGGTTCCTGGCTATTTGGTTACTGACCTCGCACAAGAAAGGTGTTAGCTCAATTCAAATTGCCAAGCACTTAGGCATCACCCAAAAGAGCGCCTGGCACATGCTACATCGCATCCGCTATGCCGTAAATAGCGGCTCATTCGATAAACCAATGGAAGGTACTGTCGAGATTGACGAAACATATGTAGGCGGCCGCCACGTTGGTAATCGCAACCACAACGATAACAAGGCTATGGTCATTGGCATTGTCGAGAAGAACAAAGGCAAAGGACGCATTAGGGCAATGGCAACCAAGACGGCCGATGCAACCGTAGCCCTGCCATTCATCCGCGCGAGCCTGAAACAACAAACCAAAGTCCAAACCGACGAATCCAAAATCTACCACCGCGTTAAGCGCGAATGGCAACACGACACGGTCAACCATGCCAAAGGCGAATACGCCCGCATGGGCGTAACCACGAACACGATTGAAGGCGCTTGGATGCACTTAAAAGCGAGCCTCGACGCGATCTATATTGGTGTCAGCCCGAAGCACTTGCAGCGCTACTGCGACGAGTTTTGTTACCGCTACAGCACCCGTGAAATGACCGACAGTGAGCGGTTCGAGCTATGGTTTCGGTTCATAAATGGCAAGCGGTTAATGTATAAGTCGCTCACCCAAAACTGAGTCTACGGTTACGATATTTTATAATAGTCCACAACCTGTTATATGTTCTTCTAAGTAAATATCAATTGCGCCCTTATACAAGTGAGGCGCAACTAATAATCGTAATCGAAAGAACCCTTTTCATTGCACTCTCTATCTGTTAATTGCTTTTTCTTTTCTCCCTTATTTTATATATACTATATACAGAAACTATTACCTTATCCGTATGCCAGTAAATACTGTTACCCGAACGAGCAAGAACCCAACAAGTAAACAATTAGCTGTTCTTAAATTACTGTATCGATTTAGATTTGGAACCACTGACCTACTAGCTAGAGCTTTAGAGCTTAAAGATGGTAGATATATTCATACGAGGTTAGAAGCATTAGTTGGTCAGGAATACGTTGGTAAGAATTACGACAGCACCTATAAGCTAGAGGGTAAACCAGCAACCTATTACTTACTACCTAAAGCCTTTGCCGCCCTAAAGAAACAGCACAAAGCCACTGGCAAAGAACTGTCCGGCAAAACCTTACGGAACGCCTACAAGGACAAAGAAGCCTCAAACGAGTTTATAGCCCGTAAGTTGGCCGTCTTCGCGATCTATGACAGGCTGCGAGCCACCCACGGCGCAAACCTCAAGTTCTGGACGAAAGACCAACTGAACTTTGATAAGTACGCCTATTTCCCAAAGCCCATGCCGGATGTTTACCTGACCATTCTGCCGGAAGGCATACGACCCCGTGAGCGATGTTTCTTCCTGAACTACCTGGACGACGATACGCCGTTCTTTGTGCATGTTAGACGACTACAAAAATACATTGAGTACGTGCAGGCCGAGGAATGGGAAGATACCACCAGTTCCAAGTTGCGCGGTGTGCTGCTCGTTTGTGAATCTACCGGCCTACTTAAACGCATCCGCAAAAAGTTGGCGCAAGTGATAGATGAGGACGAAATACCACGGTTTTGCTACACAACTTTGCAGGCGCTCAAAGACAGCACTAAGGAAGATGACGAGGTGTGGCAGATGGTTGGTAAACCGCTGGAAGTGTTTGGGTTGAGGGACATTTAGTAACTCTGCTTTGCGAAGCAAGGCGGAGTTGGCCTGTTCCCGCAGGGAATAGGCATTCTTAATATAATGCTTCGTCGCATTCAGATAAGACTCACTGCGCTGCGTCATAGAAGGTGTCAACATCTGGCCTTAAATCTAGATAGGCTTTACGTTAAGTCGTTATTATCCGTTCTTTGCCGACCCTCTGCGAAAGGCTGTCTTTGAGCCCTCTCCTCTGTTTAGGTGTTAAAGGTATTGATGATGAGGGGCGTCTAGAGACTCGTCACGCGGCACTAAAGGAAAAGGAATCATACTTGTCTTGTACATAAATCTTCATTACTACCCCTGTTTGCGTTTTGGTGATAACTCTCTTATCGCGATATGGTAGTCACCTTATCTCTGCCGTACGAACCCTTTTGCTAAACATAAGCATTTTCTTACCCTGTTAGACGATTGCAGGGGGCGCGCGGCGGTACTAATCCGAAACAAAACGCAAAAAACGCTTGACCAAATACTTGGACAAGCGCATACTAGGCGTACAAACTAAATGACGGAGGGTCATATATGGCAGACACGCCTACTCTAAAAAAACCTAAAAACCGTAGCACCGCTTACCCGGGCATTACCCTCGAAGAAGCTATCGAGGCAGCCAAAACGCTGCGCAACAACTTGGGCGCCGGCCCGTACTCGCGGGACAGCGCAGCCATTGCCCTCGGCTATACCGGGATCAACGGTGCTTCTGGCACCAAAATCGCTGCTTGTGTGCATTTCGGACTATTAGTCCGTGAAGGCAACGTATACAAACAGTCTGAACTGGCAGACCAAATCCTGGTCGCCACCTCTGATGACGAACGCCTAGCGGGTATTCGCGTCGCATTCACAAAGCCGGCTCTCTACAAAAAACTGGCGGAAGAATACAACGACAAGGCCCTGCCAAAAATGCTCGACAACATCTTGGTACGTCAACATGGTATCACAGAACGGGCAGCAAAAGAGGCTGCCACGCTGTTCATTAAGTCAGCCGACCATGCCGGCGTGCTGGTGAACGGCGTCATCAAACTGAGCCAAGCAGAACAGCCGTTGGCCGAAGCTGCCGAGGCATCAACCGCTGGCGCTCAAGATGACAACGCGCCGAGCCAGCCCACAATGAAAGCGCCGACCGCACCCTCGGTTCAAGGTGGTCTCCCGGTCGTCATTCCTGGCACCGAAGTAACCATCATCTTCCCGGTAGAGTACGCCTTCGCGCTGGGCACCGGGGCCTTTACCGATGGCATCAAGCTGTTGGCGGACAATATAAAAGCAGTCCAGGCTGCCAACAGCAATGAACAACCAGTTGATTCTGCCGAAGAGTAATTGGCGCAGCCTGTTAGATGCGCTGATGCAGCTCAAACTCGGTACCGGGCAACCCGCCCGGGCCGAGGATTCGGCGTTTCTGCAGCAACTTGGCTATATTACTGGCGACGGCTCACTCACACCAGAGGGACTTACTATCTGCACGCTGGTGCTGGTACGTAATGACGGCGCGGCCGTCACCCAGATCAACCACCGCGACTTACTGCTACTACCGGCAACGCAGGCGCTGCTCCAAGCACTTTGGGGGCTCAAAGACATCACAGTTGAGCAGGCTAAAATGGCGCTGGTGTTTGCCGGCACCGCGCAGGCCGACGTTGACGCCCACATAATTAACTTCTTGGATATCCTGAACACCAACGGCATTATCGTCTACAACCGCAAGAGCCGCAGCATCAAGCTATTGGTTTCGCCCAAGGACACGCCCGTAGCACCGCCGCACGTTTACATTGACCGTTCACGCCCTTACTCAAACGATATATGGATCCGGCAAATACTGCGGGAGTGTCGCGGCACAATAATGTGGCTTGATAAGTATTTCCAGAAAGAAGCCTTTGAGTGGCTGTGGCGCGAGGCGAATGCGGAGAACATAACCTGTATAAAGATTGTGTCTGTGGCTGACGGCGGTGCTGTTGACGCCCTCGCCCTCGCTGACTACAGGAGGTTAAAGAAAGAGTTTGAGCCTAAAGGCATATCACTGGAATGGAAAGTGTTGCAACGAAGTGAATCGCACGACTTCCATGACAGGTGGATCTTGGACGCTGGCGAAGTCTGCTATAACCTGCCCAGCGTGGGTTCAATACGCTCCGGCCAAAAATCAGAGCTGCACCGCAGTCCTAACCATAAGCAAGTTAAACAGACATTCGAAGCTTACTTTGGAGCCGCTCGTGCCGTCGCATAGCCCAACACGTCAAAGCGCCTCAATGCGTATAAAGCGCATCATCTGATCGACGAGTTGAGGTGATGCGATACGCCGCATTACCTCACAGCTTTCGTTTTGCGAGAGTATATTTAAGCTGCCTTCCCACAGTACCCGACCGTCTAGTATGGCTAGTTTTCTATGGTGACCGCCAGTAAAAAAGACTTCCGCCCCAATGTCAAAAAGCGTAGTCAAAACGCCCTCGGCCTCAAGTCGCAGACGACCTTCATGTTCCTGCGGGTGCCGCGTGTTGATAACTACGCGAACGCCACGTCGTCTTAGCCTGCGCAGTATTGGCAGAAATAAGGCTATCCGCCTACCCGTCATAAATGGGCTTTCGATAATTACCTCTTTGCGACAGCCTCTGAGGTCGTTTAAGAACGCTGGGTAAAAACTGCGCTCGTTAAAGAGTTGCGAACTAAGTAGGTCTTCAGGGGCGGCTTTGCGCCACCACAACAAAGCAAGCAAACTATTCATACAACACCACCAGCGCATTTCTTGGCAACCAGCTTGTTAGCATATGCAGCTTCTCGCGCTCAAGGGCGCAGGTAACATAAACTGTCGGACAAACCGGCGGTATCCGCACGAAATCATCGGCAGCCGCAAAGGTAACATCTGCTTCCAGTAGATCATCAGGTGACTTGGCCGAAAAGGTCATGCTTTGCATGTTGGCTAGGATATGAATAAGCTCAAGTATGCGCGGCGCATTAAGGGTGCTCGCTTGCTCATTTAATCCTTGCCGGTAAATCCGCATCCATTGTTTGCGTGTGGCAGATAATAGCTCTTTTGGCTTGTCGGTTACAATGGCAATCTTCCCACACAGTGAACGGGCGTACATATGGTGCGCCAAATCCCATGACAGCGAGCCATGACCATTCAATGAGCGGCGCTCAACGCAAAGTCCGTGCATCCATACTCTCGCCATACTCAAGCGCAAATTGGTTAGTAGCTCGTTTTGTTCGCTCCGCCGCCATGAAGTCAGCCCAGCCCGCGATAAACTGATGCGGATTCCAGAAATGGCCGTTGCAGGCGAAGCGTAGCTTGTTATCCGCATCCAGCAGACCGGCTACCGCGCCATCTAGCGGTGTCTGCTTATTGCAAATCGCGCAAGGTAACTGCTGCGGTGGCGGTTCGTCGTTGAGTAGCTGGATAATTGCCATATTGCCCTCCTATAGTGATGACAGTAGCTAACATTATGCTAGCTATTGACTGTAGAGCTATTGTCATCATTTGTCTAGGCTTTAAGTAATATGGCAAGCAATATCCGTACTGCATTCGGCAAAAGAATACGACAACTGCGACTAGCAAAAGGCTTTACCCAAGAAAGCTTGGCCGACACAGTCGGTTTGCATCGAACTTATATCGGCAACATCGAGCGTGGGGAAGAAAGTGTCTCAGTAGACAACGCCGCGAAGATCGCTAAGGCGCTCAAAGTTAGTTTGTCTGAACTGTTTAAGGGTCTTTAGTAAGATCGAGCTTCGTAAGAAGCCTATAATGAGATTATGGAAAACCCTAAGCCAAAGAAGCATCGCCAACCACCAATGAAAATTGATCTGCCTTTTGATGAGGCGATGAAAAAAATCCTGCAAGCAAAGCCGCTTAAAAAGAAAAAGAAGAAATAGCCTAGCTAGTTTTGTCGTGAACTAGGCCATTGTTGCGTTAAGTATATAGGTGCGAACCATAAAGGTATTGCAATGTGACGGATATCACACTATAATATAGGGTCTGTGAGCGCCAACGCTGCATCTAGTGGCCGCGCCACCGGCCCCGAACGGCCATAAAAGAAGACGACGAATGTACATCTTGCGATCTTTGCGCATCGCCTCTGCCATGCAGTTACCTGCACTTGGCCGTCTTTTGCCGCCGTAGAATTAGCCCGAGTCCCTTTCCCCGCCTCTGCCGCGGACTCGTAAAATATGTGCGCCAATAAGTAAATGACTAAGTGTGGAGGAGAAGCCAGATGGCTTCCAAAAATATGCATGGTTTTAATTTAGCGAATGATCCATCGAAAGACGTCGTGCTCTATATCAACGACTACTTCGATGAGTACGGACAGGCCTTCCGCAAGCTGCAGGAGCGCCTTGGCCGCCGCTTGCGCGGTATTATGCTCATCGACAAGGCCCTGAAAGAGGCAGGCAAGAACCTGCCCGACACGTCAGGTTTGTTTGAAGAAGTCGTATGCGACTTTGCGAGCGACGCCGAGCTGCGCGCCGCTATCAAGCAGTTTGAAGACAATTTACTGCTCGTTTCTTGCAGCGCCGAGAGCAGCCAAATGGCGTTCCAGCGCGTGCTGCCGCATGTGCCGTACGTGCTCGGCCCCAGTGAGCGTTCGCTGGAATGGGCAACGCACAAAGGTAAAATGCGCGAGCTGATCGGCGCCTACGACGCCAAACTCGTGCCCAAAGTGCAGCCCGTGGCCAGCGCCGCCGGCAGCGAGATTAGCAAGGTACTGGCCAAGCTCGCCTTCCCCATGATCATCAAGCCGACCGGCCTGTCCGACTCGGCGCTGGTGACCAAAGTGCACGACGAGCACGAGCTGCGCACCACCCTGCGCGACGCCTTCGACGCTCTGGTGGGCACCTACGACCGCAACCGCGGCAACGGCAAGCCGGGCATTATCGTCGAAGAATTCATGGAGGGCGACCTCTACTCTATCGACGGCTACGTCAACGAGCACGGCAAGGTCTGGCTGCTGCCGCTGCTGCGCAGTAAGTCGGCCTACCACATGGGCCTGGAAGGTTTCTACATTTACCAGACCGAGAGCTACCATGAGCTGACCGCCGAGGAAGACGCTGCCGGCAAACAGGCCGCCGAGAACACCATCCACGCCGTTGGCCTGCGCTCCAGCATTGCCCACATCGAACTGTACAAAACCGACGACGGCTGGAAGATCATCGAACTGGGCGCCCGCCCCGGTGCCATGCGCCAGGAAATCTACGAGGTTTCCTACGGCGTCGACCACGCCCTGAACGAACTGCTGATCAAGATCGGCCTGGAGCCGGACATGGGCAACGGCCACCTGAAGCACAGCATGGTGTTCAAGGTGTACCCCGAATCCGAAGGAGAAGTTGACCTGCTGGAAGGCATCGACGAAGCCAAGCGCCACCCGTCTGTCTACAAAATATTTCAGTTTGTGCAGCCTGGCGATAACGTTCTGCCCATCACCCGCGGCGGCTCAGTTGCCGTCCAGGGTGTGCTCTACGGCGATGACGTCAGCCGCTTGCGCGAAGAAGTTGCCCGCGTTCGCGCCGGCATCAAGATCAACACCGTTGATCCAACCGAAGCCTACAAACATTCCATCAAGAAAAACCGGCTGCAGCCCGTAGCCTAAGCGAGAAGTAATGAGAGATATTGTACTGTCCATTGACGTTGTAGAGCCTGGCCTCGTCAACGCCGTAGAGCTATTAGAAAAAGAACTGGGGCGCCCGCTGAAGGGCATCGCCTTGGTGCATGATAGTTTTGTTGACTATCCTGGCCGGCCCGTGGACACCACCGGACGCTTCGAGGAAGTCGTCGTGGACTACGACGACCCCGACGCGCTGCAAAAGGCTATCAAGCCGTTTGTAGATCGCATCTTGGTCGTTACCACCCGCTACGAAGACGCCATTCACCACCTCAGCAAGCTCGTGCCGTTTGTGCCGTATCTGAACACACCCACCGAGTCGTCGCTGATTTGGTCCACCGAAAAGCCGCTCATGCGCGACCGCCTAAAGAATTACGACCCGCGGCTTGTCCCCGAATACGCCAAGATCAGTGAAAAAGACCTGCCAAAATGGGAAGAACTCACAAAAGACCTGAAATTCCCGGTTATCGTGAAGCCGGGGAGCTTGTGGTCGTCCTTCTTGGTAACGCGCTGCGACACCAAAGAAGAGCTCGGCGAGTGTCTGAAGGCTACGTTCGAGATCATCCACGGGGTGTATGGCCGTCTGCGCCGCGAAACGCCGCCCATCGTGCTCGTTGAGGAGTTTATGGTGGGTGACATGTACTCTACCGACGCGTACGTGTCGCAAACCGGTGAAATCCGCTGCATGCCGCTTATCAAGGTTCTAACCTCCGCGTCGCTTGGTCTGCCGGGCTTCTACGGCCACACCTGCATCGTTCCTACCGATTTGCCCGAAGCGGAGGTCGACAAGGCCTTTGACGCCGCCAAGGCGGCCATTCGTGCCTTGCACTTGCGCTCCACCACGACACACATTGAGCTGTTCCGGACCGCCGAAGGCTGGAAGATCATCGAGCTGGGCGCCCGTATTGGCGGCGGCCGCGAAGAGCTGTACCGCGAAGCCTACGGTATTGAGCACCACTACAACGACCTCGCCAACCGCGCTGATATTCCGCTCAAAGCTCCCTTAAAACCCCTGAAGCACGCCCTGCGCGAAGATATCTACGCCGACGACAAAGAGGGCGTCATCGGGGCCATCGAAGGCGAAGAGGAAGCCCGCAAGCTAGAAAGCCTGGTCTCTCTCGACATTGGCGTAAAGCCCGGCGACAAGGCCCAGTTCGCCGAAAACGGCGGCGATGTCCTGGCTGTAGGCATCCTCAGCAACACCAACAAACAACAGTTGGACGCCGACGCGGCGCGGCTGCGCGAAGTGCTGCAATTCAAAATCAAAAGCTAAATCAATAATCTGTGAATTATCAAACAGACACCGCGCGGCAAATACGGAATAAGTATCACTTGTATTAACCTAACATGAAAAGGGTGGGCACAATGACAAAAGCCGCACAGGTAAAACGGTTATTGATTGGATTAGTAACAGGTCTTGTGGGAGTAAGCGGCGGTTTGCTGCTGGCCACGCCCGTCTTGGCGGCAGAGAGCAACCACGCGCCACAGGCGGGTTTTTGCATATCGCATACCGTGCCGGTAGCTTTAGCGCCCGGACAGCCGTTCAACAAAAAAGTTTACGGCACGTACTGCCAGCCTTTCCACTGGGCGAAGGGGCAGCACCAGCTCGACGTGCTCGTTCATGGCACGACCTACAGCAGCACCTACTGGGATTGGCCGCAGGATCCGGCGCTCTATTCATACGTTGACAAGACACTGGCGGCCGGGCGGGCAACCTTCGCCTATGACCGCATCGGCAGCGGCAAGAGCAGCATACCAGTTAGCACCGATGTAACGATGCCCAGCAGCGCCTATGTGCTGCACGAACTCATTCAGGGCTTCCGCTTGCTTGGCTACAAACAGATTAACTCCATTGGTCACTCCATGGGTTCGGGTGTGGTCATGCGCGAAGCGGCCACCTACAACGACCCTAACCGTGTCGTGCTCACTGGTTATCTGCACGCCGGCCGCAACCCGGCAGTTGTCGCAGCCGTCTACCAAGCCAATCTGGACCCGCTGTTTGCCGGCCGCGGACTGGACAATGGGTATCTTACCAGCACTCCGGGCGGCAAGTCTGTGTTCTACTCGTCATCGGCCGATCCGGCGGTAGTGGCCTACGATGAAGCGCACAAAGACATCGCCAGCGGCACGTTCTTTGGCGACTACATCGCCGACCGAGCGGTGCCGGCGGGCGCCAATCTTGCCAACCAGGTAAAGGCGCCTGTGCTGCTGATCGCCGGCCAGCAAGACCAAGTATTTTGCTTTAGCCCCGGCGGCCTCGACTGCACCAACCAGGCGGGCGTGCAGGCCAACGAAGCGCCGTACTACACCGGAGCCGCCAGCTTCACCCTCGACACCGTACCCGACACCGGCCACGACTTAGCGCTGCACCCATCAGCCAATAGTTCGTTCGCCATGATCAACGGCTGGATTCACAGCCACTAAACGAAAGCGGCCTTCTTACCAGCAAGAAACGCCACCTCCCCGGTGGCGTTTCTTTTGGCGATGTTTGCGACCTTGGCGGCCCTTAGCTTGCGCGTGCGGCTCTACGCCCGCTGCGCTTCGAGTGTTACCTCGCCCTTTTTGCGCTTCATGCCGCTCAGCGGCAGGCTGAACCAGAAGGTCGTGCCCTTGCCTTCTTTACTCTCGAACCATATCTTGCCGCCGGACGATTCTACAATTGCCTTGACCAAATACATGCCCAGGCCGGTGCCATCTGCTTCAACCTTCACGGCGTTGCTGGCGCGGAAGAACTTCTGGAACATCTTTGACTGCTCTTCCTTCGGGATGCCGTAGCCGGTGTCCGTCACCTGTGAAATGACCTGATCGTCCTTGCGCGAAATAAACAGCGAAATTTCGCCGCCCTTAGGCGTGTACTTAATAGCGTTCGTCAGCAAGTTGAGATACACCTGGCCGATCAGGCGCGGGTCAAGGTTTATGTCGGGCAACTCTTTGTTTACACTAATGATAATGGTCTGGTTGCGCTCTTTAATTTTCGCTTCAAGATCCTTCACGATGCCCGCGACGAGCTCATTCAGGTTGGTTGGCTTGGGGTCGACCATAATGCGGCCGGACTCAATGCGAGATATATTGAGCAGCGAACCCACCAACTGGGTCATGCGGCCGCTCGATTCGTAAATATTGCGCGCCACTTCCAGCTGCTGCGCCTTCAGTTTGCCGACATCGCCAGACATGAGCATCTCACTAAACCAGTTGATGGCGCTTAGTGGCGTACGCAACTGGTGAGAGGCAAGGGAAATAAACTCAGTCTTCATACGGTCGACTTCTTTTTCTTTGGTGACGTCGCGCAACATTTCGATGGCGCCGATAATTTTATCTCCCTGCTTCACGGGTGTGGCCGTAATACTCAGCGCTTTTTTAAAGCCAGCGGCACTCCTGGTGTGCAAATCCTGAGTCACCTTCTTGCCAGATGTGAGCGCCTGGTGAAGCGGGCGCTTCTCGGCCGGGATGCGCGCGTCCTTTTCGTCATAGAAGGGAATCTCGCTGGTCTTTTTGCCAATCATTTTGGCAGGGGCCGCCAGGCCGCACAGTTCGGTGGCGATCTCGTTAATAAGCAATATGTTGCCCTTGTCGTCGGTAACGATCATGCCGTCGCCAATGCTCTCCAGAATAGCGTCGTCTTTAGATTTGGCGGCGCTTACTTCGGCGACCTTGCGGTCAAGCGCCCGCGTACGGTCGCGCACCTTGCGTTCTAGGGCGCCGTAGTATTCACTTAGCTGCGTGGTCATAGTGTTAAAGGCGGTGGCCAGCTTGCCCACCTCGTTCTCGGTTATGGTGTGCATGCGCTGGTTGAGGTCGCCTTCGGTAACACGATGCGTGCGCTCCGTAAGCTCAATAATCGGCTGCGTAATGAAGCGCACATACAAGAAGCTGGCAATCCACACAATGAGCAGCAGCACGATCGCGATCGGCAACATCTGCGCATACAATACGGCGCGCGTCGATTGCTCTACCTGCGTGCGCAGGTCGCTCACCACCTTAAGCAGCGTGGACTGTTTGGCGACAATCGCCAGGCTAAAGGGAGTGCCCTTCACTGGCGCGTAGGCCATGTCCAAATCCTGACCAGACGCGTGCAGCTGCGCAAAACCACCAGCGCCTTTGCGCATTTTGGTCAGCACCGTGCCGAAGTCGCCGCCGACGTGGCTCAGGTCGGTCCCAAACTCGCCCTTTTTCGGTGCGCGGCCAAGCATGTCGTGGTAGGCTTGCGCCGGCATAGCAATAGCCCGGCCGTCTTGGTTTAACAGCACGGCATATGAGCTTTCGATAGGCGTATAGTTTTCGATATTCTTGGCGACATTGTTCAGCGTTACGTCAATGCCCACCATGCCCGCAAAGCCGCCGTTGGTATAGATAGGATTAGAGGCCGTTATGAGCAGGCCGTTGCCGGCCGGATCGTTATACACCTCCGACCACTGCACCATTTTGGACGGGTCATTTTCTGGCGTGATGGGCGTGTAGAACACGTCACCAACGGGGGTGTAGGCCGGCGGCACGATAGTCCCCAGACCGATGTTCGGGTAGTAGCGCGTTTCGCCTTGCGTGCCAATGAAGTACATGGCCACGGCGTCCTTTTCGTTCGCCAGCGCACCCGGGAAGAAATCATCATAGTATGCCGAGCGTTCCATTTCTTGCTTGACCGCCGGGGTTACCTTGACACTCGGCGGCATGTACACCGAGCTCGTTTCATCCGCCCCGTTCATGCCGCCGCCGCCAGGCGCAGGAGTAATGTGCCTATCGTACACCCATCCGCTGCCGCTATACGCCCCCGGCGTATTCAGGACATTCGTGGCGTACTGCGTGGCCGCGTTGCTGGCCAGCTGAATATTCTTAAAGATGAGGCTATTGTTGTCGGCCGTGGCCTTTACGTTTTCGTTCATAAACTGCTCGACGCGTTGCTGCATCGAAGTGTCCGCGATATGCTCGGCCTTGCCGCCCGAGGTAGATACCGCCCGGATGCCCAAGAACCCCACCACCACAATCGAGAATGCCGTTAAGAAAAACAGCGGCCCCAGCAGTTGCGTCTTGATGCTCGTCCCAAATAGCCTGACAAGCATCTTTTTCTTAAGAAACATACCATAAGCATATAGTTTGGCTAGCCGGTCGATCAAGCACTTTTTACAACACAAATGCTGTGTTTGCGCTTAGGATCAGGAACTAAGCGCGTTAAATATCATTACGGCCTTGGCGAGCATCCACAGCGCGCCAGCTCCCAGAGCCAAAAATAGCCCGATGCCCACGGCAGACCCCCAGCCGTACCAGGCAAATATAGGGTTGTTTTTGTCGACTTTTTCGTAATCCTTGTCACTCATGGCTGCAACTCCTTGGTTATATAATTAGCATACTACATACAAAAAACGCCTGCTGGTCGCAGACGCTTTTTTGAACAAACTGGTGACCCCGCGGAGAGTCGAACTCCGGTTGCCGGGATGAAAACCCGGTGTCTTGACCGCTGGACGACGGGGCCGAATGCTTGGATTATTTTAGCATAACAGAGAGGAAATTGGAATGCCTTCGTGTATATTCCGTCACGAAGAAAATTGCCTGCCAACAAGAAAACCTCCCGCTTGCGCGAGAGGTTTTCGAGAGTTAGAGCGGTCAGTCATGCTCGTTAGGATTAACTGTAGCACAATCTTGCGAACTTGGCTACCGCTTATCCACAGGTTTATTGACGGTTAGCGCGGCGGCGCAGGAAGATGTTGTGGGCGATGAAGCCGGCAACAGCGACGCCTACAAAACCGGCGACCACGTCACCAGGGCCAGTGTTGACCAGCTGAGTGGAGGCTGCCTTTACCTGCGGCGGGTTGCAGCGGGTATCGCCAATCGGGATGTTGGGCTGGCAGTAGCCGCAAGTGGGCGAGTTGGGGGCTTCGGTTTCGTGGCCCGGCACCGTACACTTCGGCGTCTTGGCCGGAGTAACGGTCGCCTGGCAGCTGACGCTCTGCACGCCCTGGGCCGTGTTAAAGTTCACGCTCGCCTTCACGGTGTGCTGCGAATCGTCGGTAAAGGTGTATTCCTTAAAGATGTTGCCGTCGCTGTCCTTGGTGGTCACGGTCTTGGTGGTGTCCTTGCCATCCAGCGTAAAGTCAACGCTCTGCAGCACGGTCTGGCCGGTCGTGTCGGTCTTGGTGATAACAGTGAAGCGGAACGCCTTCTTCTGGTCGTCAATGGCGGTGGCCAGCAGGTTGGTACATACGTAGAACGGCGGTACGAAGGTGATGTGCTTCTGACAGTCAGCCACTTGTACGGCCTGGATCTCGTGGTTGCCCGGCACGCTGGCGTAGACAGTCACCGTTACGTCGGCGTCCTTGGTGAAGGTGTGCTCCACAACTTGGTTGCCAGCGTCAGCGCCAGTCTTGGTTACGGTGCTGTTGTCGTCGGTAAAGTGGTAAACCACGCGGCTGACCACGGCGTTGCCGGCCACGGCAGTGGTGGTGGTAAAGTCGTAGGTGTTCGGCTTGTGCGTTGCGTCGGGTTGGGTCTTGTTCAGCGCCTTACAGGTCACACCGTTCTGCACCGAGGTGCCGGTAATTTCGTTACCGCAGGGATTCATGACGGCGATTTGAGCCACGCCGTTAGCGTCAAAGAAGACCATGGCCGGCAGCGAGGTGACGCCGCTGGCAAACGAAGTGCTGGGAGCAGCGTGCCAGTATGTGGTGCTGCCAATGGTGATCGGCTTGCGGTTCGGGTTGCCAAAACTCTTACGGCCGTAGGTGTCGACCCCGGTCATAACGGTTTGGCCGTTGACTACCACGGTACCGTCGCGGTTGACCACGCCTTCTTGGGCGGTCTGAGCGAACTGGTCGTAGTTAGCGGCGGTCAGGCCAAAGTGCGAGTAAAAGGTCTGGAGGTCATTTGGGTCGTTCTGACGGATGTCAGCGATCAGCTCGGCAGGGTTTGCCGCGCCGCAGCCGCCGTTGTTCGGGCGGTAGTCGATAGAGTTCGTGTCACAATCGCGTGATACGGCGGCAGACGAAAAGCCGCGGGTTGCCAGGCCTAGGCCCACAGATGCGGCTAGCGCCACGCTAAAAACAGCGGCGCCGAGCACCTGCTTCTTGTTCAATATACCGTTGGCTAGGCCACGGATAGTTTTTTCAATAATAGACATACCGAACCACCTCCTCGTGTTTCACCCATTATATTAACATAACGGGCTTAAATTGTCAATACTACCACCTTGTCTACTTTTGCCATCGTAGCAAGAATAGTATCTGGAAACAAGGAAAGACTGTGAAAAAACGTACAAAATGGAGACAAAAAGAAAACACCCGCTGGTTGGCGGGTGTTTTTGAAAGCTATGTAAGATTAGCGGCGGCCGGCAGTTGCCAGTTCGCGGTCGTCGTCTTCACTGGTGTCGAACAGGTTGGCGATAGCTTCGCTCACGCTGCGCTCGGTGTTGATAGCTTGCGCAGTACCAAGTACCTGGTGAGCAGCGGCAATAGCGCGGTCTTCGGCGGCGATGGCTTCAGCCATTTCACGTTCGCTAGCCAGGCCGGTCAGTGAGCGGGCAGTCAAGGACTGCTCGGCAACACCAAGGATAGCCAGGTCGTCTTCGCTGACGCTACCAAACATGGCGTCGATTTCGGCGTCAATGTTTTCGGCAGTCAATTCCGGCAGGTCTGCGGGAGCAACTTCAAGATTAGCAGCGCCAGAGTTAACATCGACCATGCCGCTCATCATCTGAGCAAATTCGTCATCGACGTTCATGGCAGCCATGTTGGCGTTTACAGCTTCGGTACGGTGGGCTTGGTTGGATAACTCTGGATTCATGAGCTGTATTTTACTCCTTTTCACTCTTTAAGTCAACGGTTTTCTGCATGTTTTGTTCGTATGCCTCAGCCATAAGACGGCTCTTGGCAAAAGTAAAGCCAAAGGTGCTTCCCCTGCCCTCCTGGCTCTTAAATATAATGGCGCCTCCTTGGGCAATAATCACCTTCTTGGCCATAAACAGGCCGAGGCCGGTGCCGTCAGGGCGGGCGCGCTTGGCATTTGGCGCCCGGAAGAACTTCGTAAACAGATGATGCTGCTCATGGCGCGGCACGCCGATGCCGTCATCAACCACTGTAAACTCGATGCTCTGGGGCTTGTCTACCAGGTGCACCTCTATGTGGCCCCCAGCCGGCGTGTAGTACACCGCGTTGTCCAGAAAGTTCATGATCACTTGGCGCAGTTTCGTCTCGTCCAGCATAAGTATGGGGAAGTGCTCGGGCTTCTGATAGGCCAGCTCCAGATGGCGGCCTTTGGCCGTTTCCACCAGTTGCTCAACCTCTTCTTGGATGACCTTTGCCAGATTACAATGCACCGGTTCGATAACAAATTTACCCGTTTTGAGGCGCGACACGTTCAAGAGGTCGGAAATAAGATAGACCATGCGCTGGGCGCTCACAAACGACTGGTTGAGCAGACGGCGCTGCAGGCGGGTAATTTTGCCGGCGTCGCCGTCCAGTACCATGCTGACATAGCCTTTTACAGAGGTGAGCGGCGTGCGCAACTGGTGCGAGGCCATGCTAATAAAGTCGTCCTTGGTCTCGTTGAGCTTGCGCAGCTTATCGTTGGCGCGCCGCAAGCGGCGGGTGGCGTCGTCGACCCGATCCTGCAGCGTTTCGTTAAAGGCCTTGATCTTGTCATAGAAGATGGCGCGTTCGATAGATAAGTCCGCGATTTCGGTGATAACTGCCAACAACTCGCTATCCTGCCGGGTGAAGATCTCTTGCGAGTACTTTTCGCCGAAAATGTAAAAGCCCTTTAAGTCGGTTTTGGAGCCCAGCGGGATTATGGCGTGGATGCTTTTTTGGCGCACCAGGGAGTGCGCTGTACGGTTGGTCGCAAAATCCTGAAGTTGCATAATGAGTTGGCCCGGTGCCGCGGCATAACGCTGGCGCATCCAATCGTAAATGAACTCCGCTTCCTTTTTCGAAAATACAAAGTCACCCACCACCCGGTATTTTTCATCATCCAAGCGCACCACCATGCCGACTCGGGCAAGACCGATGACTTCCTTTAGTGACTTAACGATGTAGTTGGCGTTTTTATCCAGCTCCACCTCCTTGCCGAGACCGCTCATAAGCCGGCGGCGGATCTTCTCTGGACTTTGGCCGGAGTAAGCGATCCGATCATCCACCACCCCCTGCAAGCGCGCGCTGAATATGTAGTAAAGCGTGACGCCAATGAGCGCGGTCACGCACATCGCCACCACCCACCGGGCAGAGTAGTACCGCATATGTGCCGCCGTCTCCAGCAGATAACCAAACGCGAGGTAACACGCCAGGATCAGGAGGCGGCCCAAGATATGCAGCAATTGGGCCAAGCTATAGCGAAAGTCGTTGATATTATTGATACCGAGCGCATATACAATGGCGAAAAACGGCAGCAGCGAGGCAATCGGGCCGCCAATAGAAAGGTCCGTCATGCCCGCCAGCGGCAAAATGAGGTTGGTAAAAGCGGCGACAGCTATCGTTACAGCAAACGCCAAGACTATGTAGTTGAAGTACAAACGGCTCTGCACCTCACGCCGATAGCGGTATACGGCAACCACCAACGTTGACAGAAGATGTATTCCCAACAGGACCAAAAAAAGCATACCGAGTGGCGGAAATGACGACAGATGCACGCCATAGAAGTTGTCCGGCGCAATAACCGCATTACTAAAAAGCAACAAGAGCGCAAAAACACTCAGCACGGCGCCGTCGACAACAACAAAAAACCTCGTTTTTCTCGTAAGAGTATTGTTGGGGAATGTGAGCGCTAGGCCGAGGGCTCCCATGGCCTGCAGGCCGGCGCTGGCGAACGCCGTACGGTGCGACAACATAATGTCTTTGATAAAAAGCGTATAAATGAGCGAAGCAAGCCAGGCCGAGACACCAAACCCATACACCATAGCGAACGGGATGGCCTTGTTGCCGCTCCGGGCAGCGCGACTCAACGATAAAACAACTAGCCCCGTAGCAATAATAACGAAGGGCAATGCAACGAATATGAGTCGCCACTCAAAACCGTTCACGATATCTTCTGCAATCTCCTTAACAGCTGTGTAATATCACGCTCATTTCTAATTATAATACGAACCGCATTAGCATTTTCGAGACCGCGAAAGTTTTTGCCGGAAATGGTGAGGATTCCCAATTCTTTCAGCATGGCGTGCAAGTCCCGCTTGTCGGGGCCGATGTACTCAAGCAGCGCAATTGGCGCGCACGTCTGCGAGATACGGAAACTGGGGTGCTGAAAGTTGCGCAGCCGGGCAATGCCCTTTTTGATCTGCATGGCTTTAAAGTCGGACCATTCATCCCGCAGCAATACAAACTTGGCCAGCGCTACGGCCAGTGAGCTGACCTCAAACGGCGAAATAAGCTGGCGTACCGCTGCCTGGTGTTTGCGGTTGACCACAAGATAACCTACGCGTACACCGGCCAAGCTAAACAGTTTAGAGAACGAGCCGCACACAAACAGATTCTCATGCGTCTTCAGTAACGTCGGCGAGACCGAACCTTTGGATTCAATAAGCAGCGACTCGTCCAAAATCACCGACGCCTTTACCGATTCCAGCAAGTACCTAATTTCGTCAGCGGGTATGGCGCTGCCCGTAGGGCTGTTGGGGTTGGCCAGGAAAATGCACTCAATGCCGTGCTTGTTGGCGTACTCGGCGACGCGCCGTATGTCCACCTTGTACGGATATTCGTCGAAGCGCAGATAATGGATGTCGGCTTCGTTGACATAGGCGTGGTATTCGTAGCGGCCAAAGGATGGCACCGGTATGAGCACTTTGGTGCCCGGACGAATGCAGTATTTAGCGGCGACACGCAGTGCATCGTCGGCGCCGGCAACAATCGATATTGACTTCTGCGGATAGCCGAAGCGGTCGGACATCCGTTTAAGCACCTCGGGGTCCTGCGCCTCATGGTATTTACTGATCGAGAGCATCGCTTTACGCACGGCTTCGATCATGCCCGGGTGGATAGTGTCGCCCCATAGCGACAGGTCCAAAATGGGCAAGTCACTGCTGGGCTCTGACGGTTTTTTGCGGCGCGTGTCGGCGTGCGCGTACTCCGGATAATCGAGTTCGGCAAGGTATTTACGGTAATCGGATAAACTACGGGGCGTTTTCATTGATGACTATGCTTCGGGTGAAGGGATGTACAGTAGTAATTTAGAACGCTCGCCCTTGCCCCTGCCGTCATCCGGCAGAGGTTCGTCGAGCAGTATTTGCAGGCCTGGCATGTAGGTCTCGCCGTGCCTGCGCACCATGCGACGGGTGGCCGGCTGGGCTTGGGTCTCCATAAAGAGGCCGTTTTCGTGCCTTCCGGCTAGCGCGCTCAGCGTGCCGACCAAGGCGTAGCGGTGCAGGTCGCGCATCTCCATGGCCCGCGCCGGGTCGGCGACTAGCTTCGAGACGATGTAACGAGCCGGTTCCGGCTGCAAGCCGTTCGCTTCGACAAAGCCGGCAGCCGCCTCCGTCACTTCCGGGAAGAGGTTGTGGCCAACCTGGAAGTAGTCAAAAAAGGCAACGGGCGTGCGCACACCAGAAGCTTCATCGGTGTGGGTTACGATTACAAAACGCAGGTCGCCCAGGCGGTCCTCTGGGCGGAAGCCGCGGAATGCATCAGCAAACAGCTGCTTGCCTTCGGCGCGCTCACCGTAGCCGGAGTTTTCGTAGCCGTTTCGCTCCATCCTGGCCAATGCGTCGTGGCTCACGCCGATCTCTTCGGGGTCGGCGCACAAAAAGAAATCGATACCCGTTGGGTACTTGCCGCTGGCGTCAACAAAGGCCTTAACCATATCGAGTCGTTCACGAACGGCGGCGTCCTCAAGCCCCTGCCTGCGCCGTTCGGCGGCTGCCGACAGGTTACTAGCGGTGAGGGGGTCACTCGTCGCTTCAGGTGCTCCGTGGGCGTCGACAACGGCTCCGGCGCGGCTCTCTTTCATCCAGCGGCCTACAAGCTTGCGGAAGATGCGGCGGGCCACATTCCCGCGCTCCGCCGTCTGGTCGGCAGCGGCTTCGGGCTGCCTGCCAAGCGCGGCAATATAGTCAGGGGTGCCTTGCAGTAACGCGGCGCGCTGGTCTTCAGGCACATAACGCAAGATGGGCATGGCATGTTCGGCATTCGGACTCAGGCGAGGCGAGGCAGCGGGCTGAGCGCCACCGGCAATTTCTTCCTCGCGGACCCGGGCGGCCTCTAACAGAGCGTCAGTGGTGTGCAGGTCAAACAGCCGCACCTCGTTAGGATACTGCCGCAGAAGATGCGTCGCCAAAGCGCCAATACGCTCTGAAGCCGCGGTTTGCGGCGTATCGCCGTCACGGACTAACTGGTTGGGGACGTCTGACTGTAACCATTCACCAACGCCGCGCCGGATAGTGCCCAGTGCCTCACCATCCACATGGCTCAGCAATGCGGTCGCATCACGCAACTCGGTGTAACCATCAAATAGGGCAGTACTTACAGCAGTTGTAACAGCAGGTTCTGCAGCAGCTACGCGGTCTGCACCCGGCAGGGGCCGCACAGAAAAGTCTACGGGCGGTAAGACATCAGCAACTATACCCACCCCTACACGTTCTAGAATAGCCATATATTTTTCCGATCCACGGAAAATAAAAAAACGGCCTATGAAACAATGGTTTTCACAGGGGCCGTTTTATCTTCTAAGCTTGCCATCCCTCTTGCGAGAAATTACAAATACTATGATACTACGAAACTGTCAAAATGTCAACTTAAGCGGTGTGATGTTTATCACATTGGTGAACAGATTTCGCCGTACAAATCGCGTAAAATCTTCTTGCCGAGAGCCAGAAAAATATGGTACTACTGGTACTATCGGCTCGCACAAAAAACTAATCTAAAAAAGTCATTACTTAATTTGATTATGCCCTCACTTACTAAAGCAGTTGTTGTTGAAGATGATAGCGATTTGCAGTTTCTATACAGAATGAAACTGGAGCGCGAAGGCTTTGACGTACGCACCGCCGGCAACGGCGTAGAAGGCCTCGACGTCATTCGCGAGTGGCGGCCAGACATTATACTGCTGGATCTTATGATGCCGATCATGAGTGGGTCGGAAATGCTGGCCCACTTACGTTCGGAGCGGTGGGGCAGCGACGTACGCGTCATCGTTCTCACAAATATTAGTAAAGACGAGGCGCCCCCGGCGCTTCGTTTTTTACACGTGGACCGCTACGTGGTGAAGGCGCACCACACGCCGGCGCAAGTCATCCAAATGGTCCGCGAAGTACTGGACACGAACGCCGCCTGAACTCGTTTGTACAAAGTGATACACTAAAAAGATAGAAAGAGGGGTCATGACCAAAGTCGCAATAATCGAAGATGATGAAGCCATCTCACAGATGTACCGCATCAAGTTCGAGGGGGAGGGCTACGAGGTGGAGACTGCCGAAAACGGCAAGCTCGGCCTGGAATTATGCCAAGAGATGCGACCGGACATTATCCTGCTAGACCTGATGATGCCGATTATGACCGGCGAAGAAATGCTCGCCAAACTGCGCGGCACCGCTTGGGGCAAAAAGATTAGGGTGATCATCCTGACTAACCGCGGCGAGCAAGAAATCCCGCCGCAGGTGAAGGAACTGGGCGTCGACGCCATCATCTTAAAGGCGGCTATGACGCCGCGCCAAGTGGCGCAGCTGGTGCAAGACAAGCTCAGCGGCAAAAAAGACGAGTACTAGGCGTTTTGTTCTGGATCGTTTGGCGCCTGCTGTTGCAACAGCCGCGCAGCCCGGTACTCGGGGGTGCGATCGCCATACGGGCATATCCTTACCGTTCGAGGCGAACGCCAGCGGCGAGCTATGTCGCAGACCCAGGGGCCGCTGCAGTCCTGCAATGCTTGACGGGCCACAATGAAAGGCAGTTGGTCTCGCTCATGCAGCGGGCCGATGCCGCGTGTTTGGCGAAAGATGTCGCGCATAGCTCACAGCATCTCCTGCCCAGGTGTAAGTGCGGGTACCGGCAAATCCCGGGCCAGGTCATAGAGATCGCCCCATATTGGATCCTGGCTGAACAAATCGGCGGCTGCTTCATCTAGAAACGGTTGGGCGCCCTCAGCCTTGTTACGGCGGGAATCGGGAGATTCGGCTGCAAACTCCTGGCAGCGCTGTTCGCGGGCGGCCGCCAGCCGCTGCATCCGGGCAATCGTAATCGGCTGCAGGGGCGAACCCAGGGCCAGTCGCTGGCGCGCCGCTTCCACCTCGCCGAAGTCAAAGTCGAAAGTTCCTGTAGGCAGACCGTATCTGAGGCTATCCGGGTCAGCAGCGCTAAAATACTGCACCGCCGTGCGCACCGCATTGGCCGAAAAACGCCCAAGCGTACCGCGCTCATCAGGGGCCGCAAACAACCATTCCTCGGGCGGCACATACTGCACCGCCAGCTCGGCGAGCGTGCGTCCGGCCTCGCCCGGACAGCCAGGGCAGCCCGACGCCATAGTCTCTGTCATAATTCGCCTACTATAAAATAGATGTACCATAAAAGCAATAATTCCCATGACAGATGAGGCGCGCCGCGTTATAGTAGTGAACATGAAGGTAGCAATTGTTGGATACGGTGCCGTTGAGGGTAAAAGCGCCCTGAACTATTGGCAACAGCTGGGCGCAGAGGTCACGGTCTGCGACCAGAACGATCAGATAGCCGTACCGCCGGGTGTGCCCACGCAGCTCGGCGCCGACTATCTAAAGGGCTTGGACGGCTTCGATATTATCGTGCGCAACGCCGGTCTGCACCCCAAGCTCATTTTGGCCGAAAACCCTGGTGTGGGCGGCAAAATCACCACTATCGTAGACGAATTCTTGCGCGTCTGCCCCACCAAGAACACCATCGGCGTTACAGGCACCAAGGGCAAAGGCACTACCTGCATGCTCACCATGAAGATGCTGGAGGCCGCCGGCAAGCACGTTTTCTTGGGCGGCAACTACGGCATCTCTCCGTTTGACTTCCTCGACAAGCTGACACCCGACTCCTGGGTTGTGCTGGAGCTCTCGAGTTACATGCTCTACGACATCAAGCACAGTCCGCACATTGGCGTCTGCCTGATGATCCAGCCCGAGCACCTGGACTGGCATGGCGATGAGCTGGACTACTACCGCTCCAAAATGAACTTGTTTGCCCACCAAAAGCCAGATGACGTGGCGATTTACTACGCCAACAACACCACCTCGCATCGCATTGCCAGCGAAAGTCCCGGGCGCAAAATTGCCTATTACGACGAGCCGGGCGCCTATATTTTTGAAGACAAGGTTATGATTGACCAAACGGTGCTCTGTAAAACTAGCGAGCTCAAACTGCTTGGCCGGCACAACTGGCAAAATGTGTGCGCCAGCGCGACCGCCGTATGGCAGGCCGTGCAAGCGCCAGACGCCATCCGCGAGGTGCTGACCACCTTCACTGGTCTGCCCCACCGTCTAGAGTTCGTGCGCGAGCTGGACGGCGTGCAATATTTTAACGATTCCTTTGGCAGCGACCCATACGCCGCGGCGGCGGCAATCGCCGCCATCCCCGGCCAAAAAGTGCTGATTGTTGGCGGCTACGACCGCATGTTGCCGCTGGATGCGCTTGTTCGCGCCATTAAAGCGCACAAAAAAGACATTCGCACCGTGCTCCTCGTCGGCACCAGCGCCAAAAGAATGGGTACAGCCCTCAAGGACGCCGGCTTCGACAACATCCACGTCAGCCCGGCTACGACCATGCCCGAAGTTGTCGCCGAGGCTCGCCAGCACGCCAAGAAAGGCGACAAGGTGGTGCTCTCACCTGGATTCGCCAGCTTCGACATGTTTAAAAACTTTGAGGACCGCGGCCTGCAATTTAAAGAAAGTGTGCACGCCCTGTGAGCAAATACCAGCAATTTATCTTCGAGAGCTACCAATTTACCCCTGAAACGAAACGGCTGGAACTGCACTATCGTCTGGACGGCCAGCTGCATTTCACCGAGAGTTACCACTTCGATTTCGACTTTGCGGCGTATGACCCAGCGACGCTCGACCGCGCCTGCCAAGCCCTATTCTTCCTAGCTGGCGTGTCGTACTACAAAACGTACATTCCGCCAGAAATCGTCGTAAAACAGGGGCAGCTAGACGCTGCTGCGGCCGCGTTCTTTAGCAAGACCTACCAGCGCGGCCTGGGCGAATTTTGGTATGTGAACCACCTGGATCCGCATACTCCGGTTACCTTCCCTGCCAACGTCGAAACGCTTGAGCCACTGCCGGGCAACCAGCCGGGCCAAGGCATGCTCGTGGCGGTAGGCGGTGGCAAAGACTCGCTCGTATCGATTGAGCTGCTGCGCCCCCAGCACGACGTAACCACCTGGAGCATGAACCACCGTCCGCAGCTGACGCCGTTGGTTGAGCGCATCGGCCTGCCCCACGCCTGGGTGGAACGCGAGTGGGACTCACAGCTGTTGGAGCTCAACAAGCAAGACGCCCTCAACGGGCACATTCCCATCTCTGGTATTTTTGCCTGCGTGGGCACCGTTACCGCTATTTTGGCCGGCAAGCGCGACGTGATCATGAGCAACGAACAATCCGCCAACGAACCCACGCTGCACTACCAGGGCGTGGCCATCAACCATCAGTATTCCAAATCGCAGGAATTTGAGCGCGACTACCAGCAATTCCTGAGTCATACGCTGGGCGACCGGGTGCGCTACTACTCGTTCCTTCGTCCTTTGAGCGAGGTGCGCATCGCCGAACTCTTCAGTAAGGTCGGCTACGAAAAGTACAAAGACGTCTTCAGCTCGTGCAACCGCGCGTTTGTGCACGGCAGCGACCGCATGAGCTGGTGCGGCGAGTGCTCGAAATGCGCCTTTGTGTTTATCGCCCTGACGCCGTTTTTGCCGCGCGCCGAACTCGAACAGCTCTGGCACGGCAAGAATTTACTCCTTGATCCGGCCCTGGAGCCGACATACCGCAAACTACTGGGCATCGAGGGCGACAAGCCGCTGGACTGCGTCGGCGACATCAAAGAATCGCGCGAGGCCATGCACCTGGCCTTCCAGCAATACCCTGAGCTGGCCGAAAAGTACCAGTTTGAACTGCCCGAAGGCTACAGTTACACCCAAGAAGGCAGCCACGAAATGCCACCGGAAATATACACGCTTTTCCGGCAATCAGTTGACGCTAGCCTACCTCCGGCCGTACGCTAAATATATGCACGACGGCGCACCACTTCCCGCTGCCTGGCCATACATTCCGGATGGATCTGTGGATGTTTTGTATGCGCTCACCACAGCGCCAAACCTAGATGTGCGCTGCAATCTCGGGGGCGACTCGGCGATCGCCGTCTTTCGGACGCCGCGGGGCTGTGTCGCTCGGCCAAACGACCGTTTTCAGGCACTCTGTTTGCAGCATATCGAAACCGATGGCATTAGCGAAGGGTCGCGCCCCATCCTCGACCTCAGCGCAAACGAAAAGTGGAGCGAGTGGGTTGGCGATGAAATGCCGCTGCACCTGGGCTACAGCGTGCTGCAATTGCAAGAATTTCTAGCAACACTTGGGCTTGGCCCCGACGGCAAGCCGCTCGCGGCCTAAGCCTGTTTGGCGCGGCGCCGCGCGGCGCGTAAAACGTTTTCGAACAGCGCGCAGACGGTCAGCGGGCCAACACCGCCCTTGGTAGGGGTAATGGTCAGGTCCTCGCGGTCATAAACATCGGGGGCCAGGTCACCGACGGTCTTGCCTTCTTCGCCGGCCACGCCGGCATCTACCACCACGGCGTCCTGCTTGATCATATCGGGGTATAAAATGGCGGGGCTGCCGGTGGCGGTAATGATCACGTCGGCTTTGAGGGTCTCGGCCTTGAGGTCGGTAGTCGAGCGGTCGACACTCCACACGTCAATGCCGGATGCCTTGAGCATACGCTCCAACGGCCGGCCTACCAGCTTGCCGCGGCCTACCAGCAATACTTTTTTGCCGCGCAGCTCGATGTTGTAGCCAGAAAGCAACCACAGAATGGCCATCGGCGTTGCCGGGTCAAACTGAGCGTGCGCGCCCAGGGCGTCAACATCTTTTTCGGGCGCGACGAGGTTCACCACATCTTCGGTGGCATCAGGGTTTTCGAGCGGCAACTGCACAATAATGCCATGTACGCTGTCGTCGGCATTCAGGGCACGAATGACACTGGGCGCGTCATTTTGCTCGATGCGGTGCACATCCACCAAAATGCCCAGGTCATCGCCGTAGCGCTGCTTTTTGCGCACATATACGCCGATAACCGGGTGATCCACGGTGACCACAATGGCCAGTTTGGGCTGCACATGCTGCCCCTGGATAATGCTGCGCGCCTCGTGCGCCTGGCGCTCCTTGATGAAGCCGGCGAGCTCTTTGCCGTTCAATACTTTCACAAGGGGTATTGTAACAGAGAAGTGATGTGTGTACGATGGGCGGTGATGGCTGTGGAGAGCATCGCGCCCGGTGCAGTCGACATTTCACAAGGCGAATGGCTGCAACCGGAGATTAGCCAAACCGCAGACGCATTGGCGAATAACCCAATGCGGTCGTTATTAGTGTTGGCGCAATTTCAGGCCTACGGGGCTCAATCCGTTAGCGAATATGCCGCCGCCCTAAATCGCGCGCAGGGGACGCCGCCGCCCTACCCCCTAGACAGAAATGACTACAGCACGATTGAAACTGTGCTTGAAAAAGTCTTAAGACCGGCCGAAATCGTAGAAAGCTCCCCCAAAATAGGCGCACGAGGTAAAACGGTACGTGGCTACACCTTGCGGCATGCCGAGCGCTCGGCCGCCGTTGCCGGCACCTTACTTGACTGGGAATTGCAATTCCCAGGTCACAGTCTGGCGCTGCTACTCGGCGACTTAAAACCGGGGGTCGACGAAGGCATGCCTACCTCCTGCCTGCGCATGTACCATGCCCTACTCAACCAGCCGGAAGGCTTCGAAACCGTCTATGGGCTCTTTTCCCGAACGGGACGAGCGCGGCGCACAACTGAGCGTATCATTGGCACACTTCAGGAACGCAATATTATTACAAAGGATAGCAAGGCGCCATTTCCTGAGCGCGAAGTGATTATTGGACGACCGCATCCCAGGCACCTCGAGATGCAAGAGACTAAAATGCGCGGCATCATGCAGGCACTTTACCGGGCGTGCATGCAGCTCCGGGCTGAAGGGCGGACGCGCGTTCCCATGACCGAAGTGGCAAAAACACTGGCTGCGTGGGATTCAAGCTACACCATAGAGGACTTGCGTGCAGGCCTGGAAGTTCAAATCCCCTCGTACTTCAGTTTCGGCGACCGGGGAAAGTTTGGCGCAAACCCCTTCAACAAGACCAGACTGGAACTCTCGGAGTTCGCCTACGAAGCCGTGGCTGACTTAGTCTTCCGCATACAGTTATTACGCGACCCTGCCTTCCATCGTTTGGCCATCGAGCGCGGCAAGGCGATTATGTGGTCCCAGGCGGATGTCGCCTATCTCATGAACAAGGCCCGCCACCGGATGAAACCCGAGAGAACCGATACCACGGCAAACAATGCCGTTCGCAGCATGGCGTCACTCACCCTAAAGCACGCTGTCGTGCCGGGCAACTGGCGCAACAACGCGGCGTGCCGCAATGGCAGAAAGGACCCTGAACTATTCTTCCCTATTGGCAATTCGGAATCAGATGTAATCCAGGCCGATCAAGCCAAACAAGTCTGCGCCGAATGCCCGGTACGGCTCGCTTGTCTAAAAACAGCGGTCGACCGCGGCGAACGCCACGGCGTGTGGGGCGGCGTGTGGTTTGAGCGGCGAGATGAGGAACTGTCGCCTACGAGAATACAGGTCATCAAGACCGCGGTCCGCATTGCGGCCTGAAAGTACGCCGTGGACTTGCAAAAACAGAGGTATTTTGCTATACTTTCTCTTCGTCGGGCCAGTAGCTCAGCTGGTTAGAGCGTCTGCCTCTTAAGCAGAATGTCGAGGGTTCAAGTCCCTCCTGGCCCTCCAATAGCACCAACAAAGGCTTCTTCGGAAGTCTTTTTTGTTTGCTATAATCCTGACATGCCGACTAACGACTTTTATATCGCGGGGCGCTGGCGCAACCGGGACAACATCAAGGCCGTGCTCGACGCCGTGCGGGCCAGCGGGCGCAGCGCCTACTGCTTTATAGAGAACACCTACGAAAACGAGGAACTGCCATTTACGGGCACCACGCCCGAAGACATTGAGGCGTCCATGCAGGCCACGGAAGTCGCCTCGCAAGACCACCCAAGCATCCGCAAGATATTTGCAGACGACTTGGCTGCCGAGCGCGACGCTAAAAACTTCTTGCTGGTTTTGCCGGCGGGTCTGGCGGCGCATATTGAGGCTGGTATTGCGTACGGCATGGGCAAAAAATGCTACGCCGTGGGTCAGCCTGAAAAGACCGAAACACTCTATTGTATCTTCGACAAAATGTTCCCCGACCTGGCGGCGCTGGAAGCTTGGCTGCGCGGGTGAGCGGCCAGGCCGCGAGAAAATCTTACAGACCGCGCAGGCTAAACCTCGCTACTATAGCGTATGATGTGGGAGTAAGGAGTCATCATGGCTGAAGAACAGAAAAAAGAAGGCCTGCTGAAAAAGGCTATCAAGTACGCGATCTTTAAAAAGATCTAGCCCTGGGCGCTCGCCAGCAGCGGACGAATATAATTGAGCAGGTAAAACGAGCCGGTTACCACTAGCAGGGGTTCCGGCCGTTTTTTGAGTACCTCGAAGGCCTCAGCCGGGCTGGGCGCGATTTCGGCCTTGCCGCCCTGCTCCGCCACCAGCTTGGCGAGCACAGCCGGATCGGCCGAACCAAAGCGGCCGCTGGCGTCTGGCGGATAACTGGTAAGGATGCTGTGTGCGGTCAAGCCGGGCAGCGCCGCCGCCATGCCCTGATAAAACTGCCGGGGGCCTTTGGTGGGCGCAAATAGCACGGCCGCTGCCTGGCCCGGAAATTGCTGTTGCACGGTCTGCGCCAGCGCCCGCAGCTCCTGCGGATTATGAGCGGCGTCAACAATAATGATCTTGCCGCCTATGCGGTGCAGTTCCAGCCGGCCGGGGATGCGGGTGCGGGCAGCGAGCTCTACGGCCGCTGGCGCCAAGGCCGGCAGCTCGTCGCGCCGCACGGCAAACTGCGCGGCCGCCTCAGCCAGCGCAAAATTACGCCGCTGGAAGGGCGGCAGAAAATCGAACGAACTGACGGCGGTTATGGTGTGCAGGTCGGCCTGCTTTTGCTGGGCGCGGGCGCGGATGGGCGCCATGATTTCCTCGACTTGCTGGCGGCAAAACACGGTATTGTGCAGCTGGATGATGCCGGCTTTATTGCCCGCGATTTCGCCCAGGGTATTGCCCAAAATGGCGGTGTGCCCAAAGTCGATGTCGTTTATGATGCATATTTTGTCCTCGCGGGCGATCACATTGGTGGAGTCGGCCAGGCCGCCGATGCCCACCTCGACCACGGCGTAGTCCACCCGCTGCTCGGCGAATTGCCAAAAAGCAAAAGCCGTCATCGCCTGGAAATAGTTCAGCGCGATGCCTGCCGGCTCGATGATCTCCAAAAAACGGCCGAACGCGGCGCAGAATTCCGCCTCGGGCATGGGCTGCATATTGATTTGCACGCGCTCGTTCAGCGCCTCGGTGTGCGGCGAAATTGTCAGCCCCACACGCTGACCGGCGGCCCGCAGCAAGGCCGCCGCGTAGTACGAGGTGGACGTCTTACCAGAGGTGCCAGCGACGTGCACCACCTTGTATTTCTCTTGCGGATTGCCCAAAAAGGCCATGAGTTCGGGCAGGTTCTCGGGCGAGCGCAAGTTGGGCGCGAAAGCGACCGGCTTCAGAGCCAGCAGCGCTTCCTCGGCCTCAGCCAGTGTGGTGATATGCGGCATGCACCTATTGTACGCTAGCCGGCGATGGCCTGGACAGCGGCGGCGACTTCTGGGAAGCGATCAATAAACGCATCCACGTGGTAGTCGGCAAAGTCGGCGCGCGTGCGCAAGCCGCTCTCCAGGCTGGCAATAAACTTGAGGCCCGCCTGATTCGCCGCCGCCGCGTCGGAGGGCGAATCGCCAACATACACGCATTGTTCGGGACGCAAGCCGTGCGCCGACAGCAGCTCGTTGAACGCCCTGGGGTCAGGTTTGTGGAACCGCATATTGTCGCGGTAATAGAACGCCGTGACGCGCTTGGCCAGCAAGTGGTCCGGCTCCAGCAAATGCTTTAGCTCGCCGTGCGTCCGCGACGTAAGCAGCATGATTTGCTTGCCACCGGCGATGAGGTCGTCTAGCGCAGCATAGTTGGCGCCGGGAATAGCGTCGAGCTTACCAGCAGCAGTGTACTCCGCGATGACGCTGGGGTATTCGCGCTTAAACGCCTCCAGGTCAACACCGGGTGAGCGCTCCAGGATAGCCTCAAACAGCGGGCGTCCCCACGTTTTGATATGCGCCTGGCGCGGCATGGGCGGGCGGCCAATACGGGCCAGCACCTCGTTCTCCATGTCGAAACAGACTGCTTCGGTCAGACAGAGCGTATCGTCAACATCGATAACTACGGCGGCAATCATTCTGCCGTATAATAGCACAGCTATTCGCGGAAAGGGTTTTCGCGGGCTTGGTCAAAAAGCGATTGCACGGTAACGCTATTATCTTGCAGTTGGGTAATTTTGTTGACCAGCGCCGGATCGATGTGCGGTTGGCTGACAGCCTTCGCCTGAGAGTCGATGGCCGCCTGGCTCGGCTCCGCCTGTGACAATGTATTAATGCGCCACGACACAAATCCGTAGCCCAGGCCCAGCGCCAGCAAAAACAACAGTACATGCACCCGGTAGAGCGCGCTCATCAGTTTTTGCAATTGGTCTCCTAAGGCGCCTGACTTCATGGCTTGATGTACTCGTTTATGATCAACGTAAAGCTCACTCGGTCCGGATGGTCTGGATCGGGCTGCACATTGATGCTGTTCACTAGCGCCGTACGGCGATTTTGCTCCAGCTTCGACAGGAAATTAATGAAGCTGCTGTACGAAACCGAATCGGCCGGCGTTTGAGTAATGGTAATCTGGAGGGCGTACACGCCGGGCATGCCCTTCACCGGTGTGACCTGGGTGAGGCCCTTGGCCGTTTTGCCCCCGCCAAGCGTCGAGGGCGGGAAAGCCACCGAGCTGAGGCGCGCGATGCCGCTATCGCTGGCCAAGTTGGCAATTTCGCTCACTGTTTTCACCTGGTCTTTATCCTGCGGCACAACGCTCTTGGCGATATCGTTGAGGTCGCTATACTTTTGCACATCCTGCCTGGCTTTGCCGAGCTGCGTTTCCTGTTGGGCGGCGGCCAGGGCGGCGGCCTTTTCGGTTACCAGATCGTGCGATTTAGCGGTCAGCATAGTATTCGCCTCATAAACGCCGGCGAACAAACCAACGCCCAACAGCACCAGCACGACAACCAAGATAGAGAATAGCCGTTTGGCACTCATGACGCGCCCGCCTTGTCTTTGTTGATGAACAAGAATGGATTGTCGCTGGCGAACAAGGCTTTGATAGTTACCGAGCACGGATAGATGGAGTTCTGGGTGCTATTAGAGGAACAGCTAATGCTGTCGATGTCCGCCTTGGAAAAAATCCGGTTGGCGGGGTCTGCCAGATTGGCCTGCAGCTGCGCGGCGTCACCGTAGTTCTTGGTGCCGGCGGTGATATCAATGGCTCCGGCCGTTTGCGAAATAGACAGACTAGTGAGCGCCGTGCCCGGCGGCGTGACACTACCCAGCTGAGTCAGCAGCCTGGAGAACAAAATCTCTTTGGACAGCACCGTGACCATCAGCTTCAAGTTGTTTGAAATGGTAGTTACTTGTTTCTCGGTTTCGGTCACGTTCTGGCTGGCCAGGCGCTGCTGCACCGCGGTAACCTCTTGGCTTCGTTGATGCTCGGCATGTCCCATGATGAGCAGTCCGCTGCCGGTCAAACCGGCCAGGCCCGCGAGCGCCACCAAGAGGCCCACCGACCAGCGCACCAACCGGCGGTTTCGACGGGCATAGCGGTAGTCCAGCTTCATTTCTGGGGGCAACAGGTTGATCATACGAAAATCTCCGTGGGATCGGTAATGGCCAACCCGGCAGCCGTCACAAATGAGGCGCGGTCAGCGTTGTAGAAGTGGCGGAGGTGGCCAAAGTCGATAAACGGTGCGGGGTCAAAGGCTCGGGTCGGCAGACGCAGACGGTCGGTCAAATAGTCGGCCACGCCGGGCATATTGGCGCCGCCGCCCATAATCACGATCTGCCCGATAGGAGCCTCCTTTTCGTAGCGCTGTTCGTAGTAGCGCAGCACGCGGCGGATTTCTTTCTTCAAAAGATCTAGTGCCGATTCCATGGCGGCGGCAATTTGCTTCTGCACCGGACTGGTAGCCAGGCCGTAGCGGCTCTTCAAAACAAGAGCTTCTTCGGGGGTAAGATTGAGCCGGCGGGCGATCGCCTTGGTGATATCATCGCCGCCGAAGGACACCGTGCCCATTACCAAAAGGCCCCGGTTAAATATGGCGATATCCGTACTGCCAGTGCCGAAGTCGATTAACAGCGATGGCACGTTGCTCTGCGGATCCAGAGCAAACAGCCGGGCGCTGGCCCCAATGGATGTGTCGAACAGCACCGCCTCCAGGCCAAGCATCCGCGTCAGCACCAGATAGGAGTCGACAATAGCCTTGGGCATGGCCACGATGAATACCTCTATGCCCTCGCTGTCTTCGCGCAAAATAGTGTAGTCCAGATAGAGGTTTTCGGCGTGGCCGGGGATGTACTGCTCAGCCTCGGTCTGCACGGCCTCGGCGATGTCGTCGGGGCCGATCTTGGGCAGGCGCACGGCGCGGGTAAAGGCGTAGTTGGCCGGCAGGGCCACGGCAGTACGCTTGGTGCTCACATCCCCCACCAAGCCTTTGTTAAACAAATGCACAACCGCCCTGGATAAGATCTCCGGCTTCACGATCACCCCGTCAACCACCGCAGCGGGGTCAAACACTACCGAGCCGTAACCGCGCAGCCGCGGCGTTTTGTGCGCAGCGTCCAGCTGCATCACCCGGATGGTGTTGTGGCCGATGTCCAAGCCGAACAGTGGCTTGTCCTCAAAAAGGTATATATCCGAACTCTTTTTCATACCGCCCATAAGCGTTTCGTTTCATCAAAAGTATAGCATTATAACGCTTGTGGTTAAAAGACCGGCTGATAGCTACTGATGGTCCACGTTTTTGACCCCGATGACAGTGTCGTGCCGAACACCACCGTGCCGGCGCCGCTTAAGTCTACCGTTTGCCCGGAAGCCGCACCCACCGTGCCGCTGCCGCCGAGCGAGACTTTGCTCCAGTAGGCGTTAAACACGACGCCGGGCACATTCACGGCGCCCCCTACCGAGATGGTTTGCAGCGACTGCGAGCTCTTGAGATCGTTGCCGGTGACGCTCGTGCAGCTGGGCGAGCAAGGAGCTGTGCTCTTGAAGCTAATAAACTCCATGCCAGTGCCACTGGCGTTGGGGATGATACTGGCCGACCCGTTGAGGGTTATGGTGCCGTCCACAATAACGACCGGCCGCGTGACGCCGACGCTGTTGGCGACGCGGATTTTAGAGGCGCCGCCGATGCTCAGATTTCCGGTTATGTACGCGTTGCCGGTGATGGTTATATCACAGCTGCTGCCGATACTGACGTCGCCGGTCAGTTTCAAATTAGCCGGCCACGAGCGCGTAAATGGCGAGTGGCTGCACACGTAGGTATTGCTGCTGCCCGAGCCGGTAGTGGTCACGGCGTTGATCTGCGCTTGCCGGTCATATGTTTCGGTGGGATAGACCGGGGCGACGCAGCCGGGCTTGAGGCCTTCACCGCCGTTGCCGGTCTGGATGTTGTGGTTGGGGCCGACGCTCGTCTGCCCGGTGGCGCACACGGTACCATAAATATTCGTGCTTTGGGCCATCGTGATCGGCTGGCTGCCATCGGTGCACACCTGCGGATAGGTAGGCCCAGGACTGGCGCCAGTGGGACAGGCATTGTTCGCCACCGTCACATTCACCGGGTTACTAAAGGTGCCTATCTTGGAGGCGCCGTTCATGGTAATGGTACCGCTTACGTACACCTGCGAGTTCGTAATCGTAGCGCTGCCGCCCAAAATAAGTCCGCCAGGCCCGCTCAGTACCGAATAGCCGGAGCTGGCCGTGCCCACCACAATGGCCTGAATCTTACGAGTAAGGTAGGGCTGCGTGTCGCCTGCCTTGCGGTAGGCCTTGCCGATGGCCAAAATCGTTTTTGACTTGCCGTCGGCGTTGGTGGTAATAGTCGACGTGAACGTTCCCCGTCCCTGCGAACTATTGCTAAAAAACTGCTGGTCACTGCCGTAGCCGCCAAACGTGTCGTCGGTGTTCAGCTGGCTCACCGACTGCTCGATGCCGGCCTCGGCCAAGAGCTGAGCGTTTTCGCTATACACTTGGCGCTTGGTGTGCTGGTACTGCAGTGAGGTCAGTTCGGCAATCGACAAGCCGATGGCCGTCAAAAACAGAATAACCACGATCGCTGAGACCAAAAAGTAGCCTTGTTCGCCTTTCCTGTGCCTATTCATTGCGGAATACCATCCTTGTATTGTAGGTTGCCGTAACCGTTTTGCCTCCCTGAGTATATGACAATGTGATGGATAGTTGCACCGAACGGGCGTTGGTGGGCGTCACAATGTTTTCGTCGGCATCGTAGTATGTGGCCGAAAAGGCGGTAACATCGCGGGCCACCATTTTGTCGGCTGGGCAAGATGGCGTAGCGTCGCTGGTCGGGCAGGTGGTAACGGCCGCGGTGGTCGGGCTATCGGATGCGATGATGCGGCGGTACAACGCCTTGCCCGACACGAAGTAAATAACGTTATCTTTTTCGGTAATGTACTTCGACGGATCGCTGAAAATAACGTCGTGCTGGCTGGTGACGGCAATACGGGCGAGCACCAACGTATCGCTGTCGGACTGCCAGCCATAGGGGTTGCCGCTCGGCCCGTTATTGTCGGCCCAGCGGTTATTTTGGTCGGCGCTGCCAGAAAGGCGGATGTCGTCGGAAACATTGTCGAGCGCACTCTGAGCGTTGCTGAGCAGGCTGGTCCGCGCCTGCGCCAGGCTGGCCGTTTGCAGCCAGTCGGCAATAAACGAGGCGATGGCCAGCGACAGAATACCAATCACAATCATGGTAATCAGCATTTCGATAAGCGTAAAACCGCTCTGCCTATTTGCTTGGCGCCGGCTCATTGTCCGCGTCCAATGCCAATAATGCCGATATTCGAACTGAGCGTGACTGACTGCGCCTTGCCGTAGTCAGTGTACGACACCGTGACGTCCACCCGGCGCAGGTCGGGCAGCGGCTGGCTGACAGCAACCGTGCCGGTACGGCCCGCTGGCAGCGCGGTGGGCAAGCTGCTAGTGAAGTTAATAGTGCTGCCGGGCGTCAGGGAGTTATAGCCGTTGTTGCGCAGGCTCTCGATTTCGGTGCGGGCCGCCCGCAGCGCCAGGTCGAGCCGCTGGCTGCGCACCTCGGCTACCTGCATGATGTAATACAGCCCGCCAATGCCAGCGATAACGATGCCCAGCACAATAATAGTGACCATCAGCTCGACGAGCGTGAACCCTTGTTCGCCCTTCAGCTTACCACCTGCGCTGCGCCGCCGCCGCATACTCCATGCCATCTTGCTCTCATTATAAAACCGCTTGAGCTTTCGCCCAAGCGGTTTCGACTTACGTTAGTGCTAGCCGTGCTAGTTCGTGACCGTAATGTCAGTGTCGCCGGCAAAGATAGTCTTGCTCGCGACAGCGCTGTAGCCGCTACACGGCGTGGTGCTGTTGTCACAGGTGCCGCCCGAGCCGTCATTCGGCGTGTAGGTGTAGCCGTTTCCAGTAGTGAACTTGCTGGCGAGGCTGGAGTTGTTGCCGCCGTCGGTACTGCCAAGCCAAGTGTCAAATGCAGCCTGGGTAGCCGGGTAGTTGCTGTTGTCAGAGTTATACTCAGCCAGCTTGCTGCGAATTTGCGACAGCGTCGATTGCGCGTCAGCCTTGTGAGCCTTGTTTTGCGAACCAGTGTAAGCCACAAACGCAATGGCCGCCAAAATGCCGATGATGATAATCACGATCAGCAGTTCGATAAGCGTAAAGCCTGCCGACTTAGATTTTTGCGTTTTTTTCATAGTTAAGATCGCCCTTTCTTTTAACCAACTAGAGTTACGTATGCTTCGTATTATTCATTACGCTTATGTTAAAGTCAACATTTACAACAAGATTACTGCTGCGGGCTAGTGGAAAGTTGCGTGATCGGCCCGAACACCGCGATGGCGATCAAACCAACCATGCCGCCGAGGGCGACAATCATAATTGGCTCAATTACTGACGACAGCGCCCCCACCGCGGCGTCCACTTCTTCCTCGTAAAATTCGGCCACCTTCAGAACGACCGTGTCGGTTTGGCCGGTTTCTTCGCCCACGGCCAGCATCTGAGCTACAATCGGCGGGAAGTGCTTGCTCTTTTCGAGTTCGGTGGATAACTGGCTGCCGGCCTGGATGGCCTTGGAGCAGTTGAGCAGTTCTTTTTCGATCACGGCGTTGCCGATGGCGCCGGCGGTGGTTTCGATGGCGCCCACAATCGACACGCCGGCGCCCATTAGCGAGGCAAAAATGCGCGAGAACCGGGCAATCGCCGTTTTGGTGATGATGACTTTTACAATCGGCGTCTTCAACAGCAGCGAGTGCCACAGATAGCGGCCCTTCGGCGTCTTGATGTAGCGGCGGAACAAAATAAACAGCAGCGGCAAACCGACGATAATACCAAAGATAACGACGGGTTGGCGCAGCGCGTGGCTAATCGACAGCAGCGCCCTAGTATATATCGGCAGCTTCGCCGAACTGCTCAGCTGGGTCAGAATGGTGCCGATCTTAGGCACGATGAATGTCATAAGCACAAAGAATGCCAGGCCGGTAACCGTGGCGATAACCAACGGGTAGATCATGGCCGAACGAATTTTGCCCTTGAGCGCGGCGTCTTTCTCTTGCTGGAAGGCCAAGCGGTTTAACACTTTATCGAGGATACCGCCGGCTTCGCCAGCCTTGACCATGTTGATGTAAATCGGCGTGAAGACTTGCGGGTGCTTGGCGAGTGCGGCGCTTAGGCTGGTACCGCCCTGCACGTCATTGGTCACTTCTTCCAAAATTTTTTGCAGCGTGACCGATTCGCTCTGCTCTTTTAGGATGTTGAGCGCCCGCAATATAGGCACGCCGGCGTTGACCATGACCGCGAACTGACGCGTAAAAATAACTAGGTCGCGCGTTTTGACGCCGCTGCTGCCGGGCAGTTTGATATTTATGTTCAGGCTGCCGCCCTTTACTTGCTGCAGCACCAGCGGCTGCATCTCGCGGCCGCGCAACGAGGCCATTGCCGCTGCCTTGCTCTGGGCGGAAATAGTTCCTTTGTGAATGGAGCCGCTCTGCAAACGCGCCGTGTATTTATATTCTGGCATGGTTATCCTTCGGTGCTCGTCACGCGCATAATTTCTTCGACGGTGGTCTGGCCGCGCAGCGCTTTCACTAAGCCGTCCATTTGCATGGTCACCATGCCATCCTGGATGGCTTGGGCTTCGAGATCTTCGCTGGTGGCGTTAGACATAATCAGCTTCTGGATAGCGGTATTGTTGGCGAGCACCTCGTACACACCCATGCGGCCGCGGTAGCCGGAATGGTTGCAGGTGTTGCAGCCGTCTTCGTGGGCCTTCCACAGCCGGACGATGGTTTTGGCATCGGTGCCCATTTGGTTGGTGGGCCGCTTGCCTTCTTCTTTGGCGCCAATGCCGGCATCAAACGCCTGCTTCTCCAGCTCGTGCAGCCCGGCAAGCGCAGCGGCGTTTTGCAAGCCAAAGGTCGCCTTCATGCGGTTGATGATCTCGCTGTCGGGCGCATATTCCTCGCGGCAGTCCGGGCACAGCCGGCGCACCAGGCGCTGACCAATGGCGATGCGCACAGTGCTGGCGATCAAAAACGGCTCGACGCCCATGTCCAAAAGGCGCGGCAAACAGGTGGCGGCGTTATTGGTGTGCAGCGTGCTAAACACCAGGTGCCCGGTCAGGGCGGCCTGCACCGCCAGATCGGCAGTCTCGCCGTCGCGGATCTCTCCCACCATGATGATGTTCGGGTCCTGGCGCAACAGCGCGCGCAAACCGCTGGCAAAGGTCATGCCGGCTACCGGGTTGACCTGCGTTTGGTTAACGCCGACGATGCGGTACTCCACCGGGTCTTCCACGGTGCTGATGTTGACGCTGGCGTTGTTCAGCTCGTTTAAGACGCTAAATAAGCTGGTCGATTTGCCGGATCCGGTTGGGCCGGTTACCAAAACCATGCCGTGCGGCTGGGCGGAGGCCTCCTTCAGGCGCTTCAGCGATTCACCCCAATAGCCCAATTCCTCGGGTGTCGGCGCCTTGCTGGACTCGTCCAAAATACGCATCACCACTTTTTCGCCGTCAACAATCGGCAGGGTGGAAACGCGCAAGGCATAGACGTGGTTATTGATAGAAATCTTGAAGCGGCCGTCTTGCGGCGCGCGGTGCTCGTCAATTTTTAAGTTGGCCAAAATCTTGATGCGCGACACCAGCGCGCCAAGCACCTTGCGCGGCAGCTTATTTGCCTCGTGCAGCACGCCGTCCACGCGGTAGCGCACGATCACCACGTTTTCGCGCGGCTCAATGTGCACGTCGCTGGCGCGGTTTTTGATGCCGTAATCAATGATAACGTTCACTGTTTGGGCGATGGGCGAATCCTCGGTGACGTCTTGCTCGTCTACCTCTTCGTCAACCGATTCTTCCTCCACTGGAATGACTTTGGCGAGCGCCGTGCCGACATTGGTGCCGCCGTACTGGTCGAGCGCGGCATGTATAGCGCTGCCCGAAGCAATGTGCACGCGGATCGGCTTACCCAGCTGCTTCTGCAAAAAGTTGATGGTCTGGATGTCGTCCGGGTCTTCGAGAGCGACGTACACCACGCCGTCATTGTCCACGTCAAAGGCCACGGCACCGTACTGGCCGGCCACCCGCTCGGGTATGAGCTTGAGCACGTCGCGCTGGATATTGCCGGGCACGAAGTCGGCATAGGGCACGTCGATCTCGCGGGCATACAAACGGGTTAGGTCGGCCTCAGAAATCTTATTGGCGGCTAGTGCAACGTCCTGCAGCGTCTTTTTTTCGGCCGTTGCTTGTTCGCGCAACTTTTTGACCTGGTCGGCATCTACGCCGCCCTTTTTCAGCAAGGTCTCAACCAAAGCATCCGATGCACGCATAGTTAGTTTCAGTATACACGACAAGCATAAGCTTTTATAATTTACATATGCGGTTTGCACCGGTACTATAGAAGTAATGATTACCCGCCGGGGGCAGGTTACTGCAGCATGACAAGCAAAAAGGGAACGAGACATATGGCAGATATCACCAAGCCAAAGAAACGCGACGCATCAGCCGCCGTGCCTGCCGGCCCGAAGCTGGTTATTCCGAAACGATCTATCATCCCCGTGTCCGATGGTTCCGATCCCGCGCCAGTCCCCGCTGTCCCGCCGAAGCCGGTAGGCAAGAGTGTGGAGCCGTCATCAGCGGATCTGCCCTCGCCAACACCGGCCGTAGCCGCTGCAAAATCCGCCGCTGAGCCCGAAGCCGAAGAAACTGACGCTCCCGCACCAGCCGCCGTCGACAACGATCATGCCGTAAACGACAAGCCCGAAACATCTGAGGCTGCCGACACCCCCGGTGACACCGACGCCACCAGTGACGCCAGTGACGCCATCGATGCCGACGACAAATCCGGCCGCCCCAGCCCGCACGTCAAAAAGCTATTAGAAGACGCTAAGCGCGAAGAAGAAATCCAAAAATACATCGACAACCGCGAATTCTTCGTGCCCATCAATGCCGTGGCCCACAAACGTTCTATTAAGGTCAGCTCGGTGCTCGTCTTTGTAGAGCTCGTCTTGGGCCTCGTGCTCCTCGACCTCATGCTCGACAGCGGCCTGATCGACCTTGTGCAAAAAATCCCGCACACCCACTTTTTTGGACTGCACTAGCAGTTGCCAACCAGATATACTGAAAGCATGACTACAGATACCTTACCCGGCGGTACGGCGCACTCCATGCCGGACGATTTAAAACGGGCGCTTATTGCTGCGCCGGCCGCGCAATCAGCCTGGAAGACCCTGACACCTTTAGCCCGCAACGAATGGATCTGCTGGAGCGTTACCGTCAAACAGGCGGAGACACGAAAAAACCACATCGAGCGGACTATTGCGGAGCTACGAGAAGGCAAGCGTCGGCCATGCTGCTGGATGGGTTGCACCCACCGAAAAGACAAGGCGGTAAGTCCGTCAGTCCGGTGGGTGCTCAGTAAACGATCAAAATAAGCTGATTGGTACGCCCGGACGGATTCGAACCGCCGACCCCCTGTTCCGAAGACAGGTGCTCTAATCCGCTGAGCTACGGGCGCATGGGCATCATTATATCAGAGAGAGTATAGTAAGATATGTCTATGAAAACGATGGAACGCCGACCCGGTGAAGGGCGCATGGAATACCTCGCCCGGCTGGCCACCATAAAGAGCATCGGCTTCGCCGCCCTGGCCGCGGCCGGTGCCGTGCTGGTGCCGCCGGCCGCGGCGCTGTTGGTGCCGGCTGCCGCCATCGAAAGTGTCCAAGCCGGCGTCTTCCATGTGGCTCAACAACGGCTCAAAGACAAACATGCCGGCAAGCGGCACTAGTTAATCGGGAAGCCCCAGCCCTCAAACGGGGTGCCGTCGGCCAGGTACAGCACGTCTATAAAGTATGCAGCGCCGTTAAAGTTCTGCGTGGGGTACGATGGGCTGCCGATGCTGCCCAGGAATTTGCCATTGGCATGTCCGGTGCCATTGGCCGGTCCCGTCAGATCTCCGCTGGTGCGCGGGCCAGATTGAAAGAAGGCCGAGCTCGACACATACGGTTGCGGTGTCCAGATGGCGGCGACGTACTGCGTGTTGGCCGTGATGCTCACAGGGGTGTTGAACATGGCTACGTTCCAACCGCTTTGCACGTCGGTAAAACTGGTGCGGGCGAGCTCGGAGCCATGGGTGTCGTCGGTAAAGCTATACAGCAACGCGGTCGGCAACGGATCGGGCAAGGTGCCCGGGAAGTACCAGACGATGCCGTAAATTTTGCCGGCTTTGGCCGCCGTAAACAGCGTACCGAGCGTGTAGTCGATACCGTCGTTGCTTTCGACGTCCGGCGGGATGCCCTTCAACAAACTCTGATACGACGTGCCAGGATTTACCGGGAAGCCGTACGCCGAGGCCGGCTGCGCCGCCCCAGGGTCGACCAAGGCGGTCGGATCGTTATTGGCCGTCGTGTCAATGATGGCGCCCGGCGAGAGGCCAAAATCTTTTAAGAGGTTCAAAAATGCCTGCTGCATAATGGTGTCAACCGAGGCGTTGACATTCAGAATGGCCGCGCGCCAGCGGCTGAGGCCGTACGTAAATCGCCAACTGCCGCTGTTAAATACCAACGCACCCGACGTTGCCTGGTACATTGTCATACTAAATTTAATAGTGGAGTTGCCACCGTAGCTCTGTCCATTAAATACCGATGCCTGTGCCAAAAGGCTAAGCGACTGCTGGCTCAGCCGCACCATATTGACCGGCGTGCTCGGCTCGAGCTGGTTGAGATAGTCAAACTCCGCGCCAATAGAGTTATTAATAAGTGAGACGCCCGGCGAAATATAGAAAATGCCCGTGTCCGCATTGGTATTAGTGAACTGGGCAGTTGCCGAATACTGGTGCGCACCGGCCGTAACCGCGCCGTTGGTATCTAAAAGGACTACCGAACACCAGGCAGTGACCGCCTCGGCAGAGTTATCTGCCCCGGCGCGCGAAGTTAGTCCGGCACCCGGCGTCCAGAAAGTGCTGGCCGTTGCCTGCGAAGTCGTGTAATCGGCAAAAGCACATACTGCCCAACGCGTCGTACCCACGGCGTTGACTGACGGCGTGGTGCGCTGTGCCACACCAGTGGTGTCCTTTTGCACTGAGCCGTCGGGGTCTTCCCAAATGGCATTGGCATAGACCACCATAGTAGCCGCGGCGTTGATGCTGCCGCTCCAGTTAACATCAATCGGCCCGCTGCCGGCGCCCGTGGCGTAGCCTACCAGAATGGCCATCGAATGGGTCGTTGAAGCCACCCGCCGCACCACGCGCATGACTGAGTTCGGGCCAATACTGGCCGAGCCGGTAACGGCCACGGCGATAACGATTAGGTCGCCGACCTGCGTGCCTATCGGCGTCGTAATGGTGACGGTAGTTCCCGGCGAGGTCAAATGCGCCGAGGCGATACCGCGCACCGAAATGGTATGCGTGCTAGCCGCCGCCGTGTTGCGCCACAGGGGCAGACTGCGGTAGGTGTCGGGCACGGCAATGCGGTCAGTAAATGTGCCGTTGCCGATAAACCACTGGCCGGTCGTGGACGACTCTGGCCGGCGGGCGTTGTTGTTTACCCCGCCGGCATTGGTGCGGTAGTCGCGCCAGGTGCCGGTGTAGGTGATCGGGTCGTACTTGGTGGTGTTGTCCCAGCCGGTCTGGTCGAGCGAGTCTTTGTAGCAAATCATGTTACGTTTATTGGTATCGGCGGGGTCAAAACGCACATGCCACAGGCTCGTGTTGGAGGTCACAAAAATAAGATTGGTGCCGGCGTCGCGGGCGTTGTCGTAGGCATCGCGCATGTTGGCCGACCAGTACTCGCTGTGGCCCGACGACACGGCGACCTTGTATTTTGACGGGATGGCCGTGTTCTGCTCGATATCTACCATGCTGTAGTAGTCAACGTCGTAGGCGTTTGCTTCCAGGAAGCTAATAAGCGCCGCCTCTGAGTCCCAAAAATACGTGATGTTATTAGACGCGACCGTGCCAAACGGCCGGTCGTACGAAACAGCATAAGCGCGTCCCGAAACGCCGGGGTTGGTGGGCGCCGAGCTGTACACATTGCGGCCGGTATAGTTGGAAAACTGTGTGCCCGAATCGCCGGTAGAGCCCCAGGCGTTGTAGGCCTGCCAGGTAAAGTCGGCGGTTGGCACCATGATCTTGGCGGCCTGGCTGCCCGGCACCGTGGAGCGCACTACAAAAATGCCTTGGGCGATGCCGCTGGCGTCGGTACGGCGCATGTTGTACACGTACACGCCCGGCAGCATAGTGGCCGGAATCGTCCAGCTGGCGGTTGTCGACCAGGCGCAGACAGTGCCGCCGTAGGCGTTAATCGTGGGCGCCGGCTGCACCGCGGGCGAGCCAGTGACGATTTTGTACTGGCGCGCGCCAAATGCAAAGTAGTTGTAGTGTCCAAAGCGGTAAATCTCCACCGTGAAGGCATTGTTGAGCGAGTCAACCTTAAAGTTTACCGTGTCGCCCGGCGCGTATGACATGGCATCGGTATAGCCGGCGATATTCGAGCTCGTGCTATTGCCCGACCACGATGAGTACAGATCTCCTGGTAAGGAATTTTCGGTGGCCATGGCATTCGGGTACGGGTTACTGTAGGTTGGCGTGCCGCCGGACAAATCCTGGTACGCCCAGGCGCACGACTGGTGTTCGCCATTACTAAAGACACGTGACGACACGGCCGAGACGTTGCTGAGCGCCGCCGATTGGTCGCTCACGCCAATCATCGACCAGTATTTGGACTTGGTAGCATCCGGGGCGTTAAAATTATTCTCGAACTGCTTACCCAAGGGGTACAATCCCCAAAATTTGCGGACAGCCACCGGCGAAATGGTGTCGCTGGCCGTGAACATGGTGAATAGCACCGCCGCGCTGGCCGTGGTAATTTGCCCGACTATGGCATGTCCGGCAGCGTCCACAAGAGAGTTGCCGCCCGTGCCGCTCTGGTTATTGCCGGTTATGAAGTTGCCTAAAGAGCCGCTGGCGAATTCAAAAATCATACCGTCGACGTTCTCGGCGCCGTTGAGCGTTATTTGGATGGTGGTCGTGCCGCCGCTGGCGTCGACGATGTCCTGCGCAGCAACTTCGCGGGAGCCAAGCGATGTTGTGCGCTTGGTGAACGTTGTGCCGCCCACGCCCAACTTGGCCGTCACGACCGCGCCGCCGCCGCTAATGCAGATCAGCTTCGAACCGGCCGAGGTGGCCGGAATTGTGACGTTAAATGACGATGTCGCGGTGCCCGGACTCTGCCATCTTGTTTGGTTGAGTAACTGTGCCATGTACTTGGGGCCTACACCGTCTTGCTTACAATCACGGTCACCGTCAAGTCCGAACCGGCCGTACCCGAGCCGACCTGGTCAATATCGACAGTCATGTAATCGCCTGCGGCCAGCGCGGTGACATCCGGCGCCGTGCCAGGTCCGCCGCTATTGGCACCGGCCAAGATAACCGGGCGGTTGCCTTGGGTGGTGTAGATGGTGGTGCCGTTTTTGTTCACATCAAGCACTAGATTGGCGCCGGTTGGCGCCGTGCCAACCATCAGACGAGTACCTACAATCGTGTATGTGCCGTCGATGGGCAAACGCAGACTGCCGGTCGAAACCGACAGGCTGCCTTGCTTGGAGTACGCCGGCAGCGAAAACGTGAGCGCATGCGTGTGGTTGCCGGCGGCGGCCTGGTTGGCGCCAGCGCCCAGCGTGTGGTGGATGGCCGTTGGGGCGCTATCGGTGTCGGCCGAAGCGTGCGTTTTACTTTGCGACAGCGATGATACCTTCGCATCGGTAATGGCCCCGTTGCTAATAACCGGTGCCGCAGCTGTCGTCCCCACGCCGCCTAGGTCACCGGCTAATTGGACAATACCCTTGGTAGAGGTGGTAGCATCCGGAGCTCCAGACGAAGCGACACTATCAACATATGACTTGTTGGCGGCTTGCGTATTCGTGGTTGGCGTCGGGACGATGGGCGAGGCGCTAAAGGTCTTAATACCAGCCACCGATTCATCACCAGCCGTGTGCATCAGATTAGCCAGCGTGCCATCGGTGCGGAGTTTGAGGGTGCCGTCGGTATTTATTTCTACTGACAGATAATCATTGAGGATTGATCCCCATGTACCGTCATCTGAACCAGGTGTAGGTAGGCGCGACATGATCGATGGTGCCCCAAATTACATCACAATGACTTTATGATAGCATAAGCCCTTTTCAAGTTACTTATGTTTTGACGGCCGCGGGCGTATACTGGAACTGATTGCTGACGGTGAGCAAACATGAAAAAACAAGGTCCAAAAAACGCCAAAAAGCCAAAGAAACAGGCGGTGGCCGCAGAGGTTGCGGAGGCGCCGCATCATATCCATATCCCGTGGTGGCGGGTGGCGATTGACCTTGGCGGCGCGCTAGCAGCCGTGAGCGTTTTGTGGGTGCTCTGTGCCGGATCGTTCAGCACGGTGCGGATTGGCGGCACGGTCGTTTCCTCGCGGCTATCCAACGACCGTCTTGAGGCACTGGCAACTGACCAAGCCCAGGCCTACCGCCTGCGGTTCTACTATCCCGACGGCCGCACCGCGTCGTTTAGCTTGGCTCAGGCCGGTTTGTCGGCCGACGCCCACAGCAGCGTTTCCGCCCTGCGCCACGCGCAGCACCGCGGGTTGCACATGCTCACCTGGTGGCAGCCGGATCGTCTGGCGCTCACCTTGCGCGTCGACAATGCCACATTCTCGGCATTCATCCGCGACCATGCGCAGATCGTGACGATAGCACCCAAAAACGCCGGCATCCAGTTTGACGACAACGGCGCCGTGGTCATTACGCCCGGCATAAACGGCAAGCAATACGGCTTCACTAACGCCGCGCACAGCATCGCGAGTGCAGCGCGCAACTTGCAGGGACCGCCCCTGCGCCTGACCAGTGTGGCGCTACCGCCGCGGTTGACGGCCGCAAGTCTAGCGGGCACCAAGACGCAGCTGGAGCACATCGTGGGGCAGCGCATTGCGATCGCCATTGGCGGTCAGACCGTTGCGCCGGAGCCAAAAGTCATCGCCACCTGGCTCAGCCTGCACGACACGCCCGCCGGCACCACCATAGGTGTCGACGCCGACGCCGTGCATGGCTACCTGAACAATATCGCTAGCCAGTATACGCAGGCGGCCCGCAGTCAAGTGACCGGTACGAACGGCGCAGTGCTCATCGCCGGCACCAAAGGCCTGCGTGTTGGTGATACAGGGAGCGCCGCCAACAACCTCGCGGCAACCGTACTGAGTGCCAAGGGCGACAAGGTTAGCTTGCCGGTCAGCCAAACCGCCTTCAAAACCGTGCAGGCCCCTACCGAGGGCAAATGGATCGAGGTGGACGTAAACACCAAGCAGATGTACGCCTACGACCAAGACAAGTTAGTCAAAAATTTCTTGGTAAGCGCCGGCGCACCGGGCACGCCCACGGTTACCGGCCGCTACGCAATTTACGCCAAGTACCGCAGTCAAGACATGTTCGGTGAAAACACCGACGGCAGCCGCTACTTTCAGCCAGACGTCCCGTACGTCAACTACTTTTACCAGGATTACGCTATCCACGGGAACTATTGGCGGCCGGCCAGCTACTTTGGCTACATCAACAGCTCGCACGGCTGCGTCGGCATTAACGTGAGCGAAGCTGCTTGGGTTTACTCCTGGGCGCCCGTCGGCACACCGGTAGTGATTCACACCTAGCTAGAGCGTTGGCGAACCGGAGGCCGAAGCGCCCGCCTTTTGCTTGATGACAAACGTCGCCACCAGCGCGGCAGCCACCGCAAAGGCCGACGCCGTAAAGTAGGCCGTATGGAAGCCGTGCACGAGCGCAGTATTGGTGAGTGCGTGACTGGGCTGCCCGCCGGTGTGGTGCAGATAACGGGTCGTAGAGGCCGCAGCCACGCCGCTTAAGACCGCCAGGCCCAACGCGCCGCCCAGCTGTTGCGCAGTGTTAATCAGGCCGGAAGCCAATCCCGCTTCGCGAGCGGGGACGCCAGAGGTTGCGGCAACAGTTGTGCTCACAAACGTAAAGCCCATACCAAGGGCCATCACCACCAAGCCTGGCAGCACGTGCGTAAAGTAGTCGCCGTGCACCGGTACATGGCCCAGAATGAACATGCCCGTGGCAATGATCAGCGGCGACACCATCAGAATCCGCTTGTAGCCAACCTTTTTAATAAGGCGCGGCGCGTTGGTGGCCGTGATAGCGATCGTAATCGGCACCGCCAAAAAAGCCAACCCAGTCCGCACCGGCGAGAAACCCAAGATCTCCTGCACGTAAATAGAGGTGAAATAGAAGATCGAGAACATAGCGGCCGCCACCGGCATCTGCGTCAGGTTGGCGCCGGTGATGTTGCGAATCTTGAAGATCGACAGCGGCATGAGCGGCCGGCGGGCCCGACTTTCGTTCCAAATAAAGAAGATGATGAGCGCCACGGCCGCGCCAATAAAGCCGAGTGTGGAATGCGCCGTCCAGCCGACGCTGGGCGCCTTCACCAGACCGTACACGAGCAGCATCAAGCCGGCCGTAACAGATACGGCACCAGGCAGGTCGAGCTCATTGTGGGTCTCCTCCGATTCGTGCTTCGGGATCAGCTTCCAGGCGCTCAGCAGCACCAGCGCGGCAATCGGCACGTTAATAAAGAAGTTCCAGCGCCAGCCCAAGTACTGGGTGAGGATACCGCCTAGCAGCACGCCAACGGCTGCACCGCCGGCCGCCACGGCACCCCAGATAGACAGGGCGATGTTACGCTCGTGTCCTTCCTTGTACGTAACCAGCACAATCGACAGCGCCGCCGGCGACATAAACGCTCCGGCCAGGCCCTGGAAGGCGCGCAGGCCAATCAACATGCCGCTGTTTACCGCCAAACCATCAAGCAGGCTGATGATGGCGAAAAACGCGACGCCCGTCAGGAACACCTTGCGGCGCCCATACAAGTCGGCTGCGCGCCCGCCCAGCAGCAAAAAGCCGCCAAAGGCTAACGTGTACGCGGTGACAACCCACTGCAAGTTGGTGGGACTTAAATGAAATGAGTGCTGCAAAGCCGGCAAGGCAACATTCACGATCGATGCGTCAAGCACCACCATAAACTGAGCAAGAGCCAGCAACACCAGGATCAGCCAGTGCCCCTTCCCTTTATCACCCATGTGGTTCTCCTTCTATTTTTGACTTTATGAGGTATAATTTAGGTACTCAACGATTGTAAGACTCGATAGTTGAGGATGTCAATTATTTTCCACACAATTATGACTACTGAAGGAATCCAACCATTTTATGACGCGCTGATGGAGTTTTTGGCTCTGTCTAAGCAGCAAATGTTCAAGATCGCTGCGGAGTACGGACTGACCGCTACGCAGGCGTTCATCTTGCTGCTTACTCCCCGCCGCGAGCACAGCACCATGCACTCTTTTTGCGAGCTGCTGGGTTGCGACGCCTCGAACATCACCGGCATTGTCGACGGGTTGGAGCGCAAAGGCCTGCTGGCGCGCACCGAGCACCCTACCGACCGCCGCATCAAAACGCTGCGTCTGCTGCCCAAGGGCGACGAAGTGCGCAGCGAAATCTTAACCCGCCTGTCCGACCGCAATCAAAGCTACATCCTCTCCAAGCTAACCGGCGACGAAGTGCGCCAGTTCACCGAGCTTATCCAAAAAATAACCGCAGCCTGCCCGGTAAAAGCAGCGCTGCGGCCTTAGGCAACCGGCAACGAACTAAATTTAGTTGTCGGTCTTTTTGCTTTCGCTCGTGTCGCCGTTCATGCCCTTGCGCAGCTCGCGCATGGACGTGCCTAGGCTTCGCGACAGCTCTGGCAACTTTTTGCCGCCAAACAGCAGCAGGACAATCGCCAGGATGATGATCAGCTCTGGCGCGCCCAGGTCTAAGAAACCAAGTGTTTGCATATACCCTCGCTTGTTACTCTTTCATAATAGCATACGGGGCTAGCGCGCGAGCAGGCCGAGCTTGTCCAGCCCCAGCAGTGCCACCTCGACGTCGGTCATCTGCCCGCTGCGCACTTGCCTCAAAAAATCGGGTAAATGCACCAACCGCACGTTGATAAACTCGCTGCTGTCCAGCCGCTGGTCGCCGACCCGTTTGCAGTTAGTGGCCACAAAACAGGAGCGGTTCATAGTGACATAGGCATCGTCAAAGCATTCGGTCACAAACTGTATGTCACCCGCGTAGCCGGTTTCTTCGCGCAACTCGCGGGCCGCGGCCCTAGCCGGCGTTTCGCCCTCGTCCATGTAGCCGCCGGGCAGTTCGCGCAGCACTTTTTTGGGGCCGGGGCGGAATTGCTCCACTGTAATAACCTTGTTGTCTTCGGTCAGGGCCAAGACGCAGACCGCCGGCTTGGTTATTTTGATGTAGAAATTTTTGGTGTTGCCGTCGGGCATTTCATAGGTTTGCTCTTCCACCTGCATGAACTTGTCGAACACGATCTTTGCGTGCAATAATTTCCAGCCCATATACCCTCCTCTTATGCTTATTATTTCGTATATACTACCATGTCATTAAAATCCGCTGTGTCGACCACGACATGCGCTCTGCCCGCCGACAGCTCGCGCAGGTGCGCGGTATGCGGCGCGTCGACACTGTCATAACGCCACTTCAGATACGCTTCGTCGAGCCGGTGTTCGGGCGGCTTTTGCCGCTCGCGGCCGAGCACCCGCTGCCAGAGCACGCCGTCGTCCGGGACGTCGACGCGCACCATCAGGTCAAACAGCCCGCTGTGGTAGGAGTGGATGCCGACTCCCTCGGTCAGGATGACGCCAGGCCATTGCAGATCGATCTCTTCGGTGCGATCCTTACGCCCAGTTTGGCGGTCGTATGCTCGGGCGATGGTCAGCGGCCCCTTATTGATAGCCGTAAGCGCGCCGCGCACCAATTGGATGTTTACTTCGTAGCGGTCTTGCTCCCAGGCGGCCTGGCTGTAATCGGCGATATCCATGGCCCCAGCCGCGACCGCTTCATATATGGCGTGGCGGCTCGCCCGGTCTTGCAGGAACAAGTCGAGCGGCAAGCGCACCACGCGCAGACCGCGGGCTGTGTAAAAATCGGCGAGCTTGTTTGCAAACACCGTCTTGCCGGCATTTGTCGGCCCGTCAATCGCCACGACGGCGGGCACGGCAAGCGATCCCAGTACCTCCCCGGCGGGCAGGTACTGTTCAAAGACCGGCTCAAACGACGCGAAACGGCCGCGCTCCATATAACCGTCGGGCGCGCCAGGCAGGCCGCAGGGCAAGGCACAAAAGAGGGTCATGCAGTTAGCTCCTCATATACTTGATTTAGGTAATAGGCGCCGACCACATACGACGACACGGCCGTCCAGGAACTGCTATCGGTGAACAAACGGAAGGGAATATCAGCCAAGTAGTGCGTCGCCTCGGCAAACTCGATGCGCCGCTTCCAGTGCGGCTCAAGCCGGGCGATCTTCTGCTGAAAGTGCGCATTTTGTTCAAAAAGGGAAAGGAAGTCATTGTGCAGCCGCCGGACCAACGGCGGGATCCGGCTAAAATCGATGCCGTACTCCCCGTTTTTGGCTTGGGTCACCATAGGCTGATCACCTATGATAAATTCGCCAAAGCCGCTCAGCGTGAATTTGAGCTTGGCAATATCGTAGAGCGGATCCCAGTTGCCGGTACTGCCGCGCGGATCGATAAGCCGAATTTCTTCGGTCTCGGTCAAAAATACTGTATTTAAAAGTGTTAGGTCGCCGTGGAAGCAAAAACATTCAATGCGCGGCAGCAGCGTGGCGCGCAGCCGCTTATCATTCAGCAGCTTGCCCAAAATGATGTGCGGCGCCGGCACGTCGCGTCCGTTAATGCGCATGTGGTCGCCGCGCGTCAGAAGAGCGTCAATGGAATGCAGCCGCGACAGCGACCGCTCGAGATAGTACGCGTTCAGCGCGGCCTCGGAGTCGGCGATGGGCGACGTCCGCCCGACTGCCCCCGCGCAGAGCACAGCCGCAAAGCGCTCAAAGCTACGGCGGTAGACGGCGAACGGCCGGTCCTCGCTCCGAAGTGCGGCATAGTAGTTTGGGCCTTCCAAATACTCGATCGTTTCGGAGGAGAACGAGCTGCCCGTCTGGGCGCTGAGCAATTTGGGGTACAGCCGGGCCAATCCGGGCTTGTGGCGCGCAATGTGCTTGTAGAAACGAATCTCGTTGGCGACTTTGGCGATGCCGTTGCCTTCCACGCCGTCGCGGATAGCGATCTTGCGCACGTTGCGCTGACCGCGCCGGTCTTGCACCACGAACAAATACGCCGCCGAACTGCCCCGCAGATCTTCGAGCAGCCGCTCGCCGGGCGCCAGGAATTCGTCCATCTGATGGGTGTGCGTCATTTGGTGGTAACACTGCGCCTTGTGGTAC
>DASVOI010000005.1:0-6666 GCA_036383395.1 Saccharimonadales bacterium (SeqCode) | reverse complement strand
CGTGTGGTCAATCCCGTATTCCATCGCCGTGTTGACTAATTTGGGCCATGAGCACCTCGACTACCACGGCACATTCGAGAACTACCGCGCCGCCAAGAAAAAATTGTTCGAGCAGACCAATCGCAACAAAAAAGGCCTGCGCGTGGGCGTGGCCAATGCCGACGACCCGAGCGGAGAGTTGTTCGCCAAGGCCGTCGACAATCCGATTCTGTACGGCGTGAAGAAAGGCGGCTTGCGGGCGCACGACATCAAGCTGACACCAAGCGGCAGCACATATGTGGCCAAAATCGGCAGCGACGAATACCGCATTACTTGCAACTTGCCGGGCAGTTTTAACGTGTATAACTCGCTGGCAGCCGTAGGCGTGGGACGGGCAATCGGCCTGACCCGCGAGCAAATTGAGCGCGGCATCGCCAGCCTGTACGCCGTGGAGGGCCGCATGACGCGCGTGGACGAGGGCCAGGACTTCACCGTGATCGTCGATTACGCCCACACGCCCGAAAGTTTTGAAAAGTTATTCAACGAGGTGCGGCCGCTTACCAAGGGCCGGTTAATTTCGGTGTTCGGCTCGGCCGGCCGGCGCGATGAGGCCAAGCGCGCCATGCAGGGCCAGGTGGCCGGCAAGATGACCGACGTGGTCATCGCGACCGAAGAGGACGACCGCGACATCGACGGCCAGGAAATTCTGGAGCAGATCGCCGGCGGGGCAGAGCGGAGCGGCAAGAAGCGCGGCCGTGACCTGTTCCTGGTGCACGACCGCGAAGAGGCGGTGCAGACGGCAGTCGATATGGCAACAAAGGGCGACGTCGTACTGCTGCTGGGCAAAGGCCACGAGAAATCTATTTTAGGCAACGGCCCCAAGGCCGCTGAGCTGCGTCATTTGCAGCAAGACGACACTGACCCGCGGCGCGTGATCAAGCGCGACTACGACGAGATCAAGGCGGCGCACAAGGCGCTGAAGACTCGCCTCGGCCGACACGCGTAAGTGTGAAATATCTCACACTTCGTTCTTTTCTCTGGTCGCAAGTGGTATCGTGACCATATTAGGTTACGATATGAATCAATTCGAAGAAGAAGCGCATGTGGCTGCAGGGCAGGAAATTGTCCCTGACCCGTTAGCTGTATGGCAACGGGAGCTGGCGCAGCACGACCCACGCTCATATGAGTACCACCAACTAGCCGCGGCACTCGCCGATTTAGCCGCCGAAATGCATATTGGCGACATACTTACGGACCCGCCGGAACTGCCGGATGCTTCGGGTTTGCCGGCAGGCTTTGTGGCGCGGTCGCGGCCGGTGAACCTGGCGGAGGTGCCAGGAGACCAGTTTTATCATACGGTGCCGTCGCTTTACAATCCGGCTGCCGATTATTTGGCAACTGTTGAAGAGCTGCGAACCGATGCTGACGGGCGGGTGCGCATTGTAGACCTGCGTCCAGTGCTGGGCCGCCGGGTAAAAGATATCGATCCGCCGCCAACCGCCTTTGATCATGTAGATGGTTATTTTTACCGCGACATGAAGGTTTTTGCCGACACCGGCAGGCCCCGGCATACGATCACGCTGCGCCAGGCGGGCCGCAGCAACGTCTGCTACACCAGGGTGAATGGCAGCAAAATGCGCGTTTTTTGGATGCCGGTAGAAACGCGTAATTACAGTGGCGAAGGCGTGCGGGTAGTGGCGCGCATTGTCGACAGCGGCGACAGCGATCACACTCAGCGCACCGTCTACAATCGAGTGTTTGGCATCGTGCTGCGCACGTAGACTAGCTGCGCAGTTCCAGCGTCATGCACTTTACGCCGCCGCCGGATTTGCGGAACTCCAAAATAGGCGTGCCGATAATTTCGAAGCCGGCCGCTTTGTACTTCTCGAGCAGGCTTTGCGACTCGTCGCTGGTGATGACGGTTTTGCCGTCGCTGACCGCGTTTAGGCCAAAGCCTTGGGCTTCTTCGAGCGTAGCCTCAATAACGTTGGGGATGGCGGCGCGCAAACGCTTTTGGCTGTCTTCGTCGATGGCGCCGGGGTAGAAGGCGACGGTGTCGTCGCTTAAGACGGCCAGCGACGTGTCCAAGTGGTAAAAGAACGGGTCAACAATGTGCAGCGGCACCACCTCGAGTCCAAAGAACTCGCGCAGCTCGTCGGCGGCTTCGGGGTCAGAGCGGAAACCGTAGCCGGCCAGGATTTTGTTGCCGCAGAGCAGGTTATCGCCGCCGCCTTCGAAGCGGTGCGTGGCTTGCCGCATGTTGCCGCTCAGGCCGTTGGCCTCAAACCACTCTTTAAAATGGGCGGTTTCGGGCTGGCGCTCCGGGTAGCGGAAGTTGCTGAGCAGGATTTTGCCGCCGATCATCAAGCAACAGTCGGTGGCAAAGACCATGTCGGGCAGGTGACGCACCGGCTCGGCCAGCCGCACATCCCAGCCAAGCTGCTGCACGTAAATGTCGTGCAGCTTTTGCCACTGTTGCATGGCGGCGTCGTGGTCGACCTGGTTATCCTCGTGCATCCAGGCATTAATTTCGTATTCGATGCCGAAATAGTCGGCAGGAGTCATTAAAATTTTTTTAGGCATGGTTTTCATTATATAGGAAGCGTCTATAACGAACGTAAGCACATTGACCGTATAGCAAAAAAATGTTAGAGTGTTTTTATGAGTAAAAGCAGCGCTTCTCGGGTGCCGTATCATCTCCCATTGGCATTCCAACCGGACAAAAAAATCGGCGCTGGCAAAGATAACAGAGTGTACAGTCTGGGTACCGAATACAGCCGGCCGGACCTGGACCCGGCCGTTGCCGCCCGCGCCGGCACGCTGGTGGTAAAGGCGGCTAACTCGCCCAACAAGGGAGTGCCATTTACGGCCGAATCCGCGCTGAACGACGTGCGGTTCAAACAGGCGAAGTACCAGTTGCTGCGGCACTTTATGGGCGACTTTATTCCGAACTCCAGCTTTTTTGTTGGACAGCAACGCCAGCCAGACGGCAGCTGGGCGATTAAGCCATATACGCTTCAGGATCGCGTGCCGCAGGTAACTCTGCAGCAACTGCCAAAGGAAGTGCGCAACTCCGACGAATTGCGCGGTGAAATGTACGGGTTGGCCATGCGCCTGCGTGTTATGCATCAGACTTTGGCCCGGGCGCGGGCGATTGTGGAGCGCGCCGGCGACACGTTTGTGGTGGATGCCGCGCTTGATCTCGGACCGTTCTCTGATTACGTTCGCGACAACTTGGATCAGGATCCAGCAACCTACCAGTACTCCCAGATGATCAACGGCTACAAGGATACGCCGAACCTACTTGTGGACCCCGAAACCCTGAAGCTCTCCTGCGTTGATTTCGGCTCTGGCGAGTGGAATGGACAGTTGGCACAGCAATTGCAGCTGACCTATGACATCACCGCACACGACCCCAGAATAAATGCTCAGCTGCCTGGCGGCGAGCTTGCTCAGGGTGCGCCAATGGTCGGCGCACAGCCCTAGAACGCACGTCTTTGATAGGAGAGTTCTCGTATGACCGAAGTAGCTTTTACCGTTGCGCCACCTGTGTTCGATGTGCTGCCGGCGCCGGACAGATTGGGCTTGCACGTTACTGGGCGCGAAAAGGGCGTACTAATGGACTGGGACCTGACGCAACTGCCGAGCCACCTTGTGGCGCCGCCCGAGATCAGAATGCGGTTTTTGACCACCGACCTGAATATCCAACACGACAGATTGCTTTACTATAGCGACACACCATACGACGGCCGTGCGCTGCCGGTGCATACTATTACTCCGCGACGCCGTCCGCTATTTTTTTCGGTGGACTATACCAAGTGGTTGAACGGCAGCGAGCCGTTGGATCTTGGCGTGCTTTTTGATTCTAGCCTAGGCGATGTGCGAGAGAGCAAGCATTATGCCGAGCTGCGGCAGTTAGTCGCGGTAGCTTGCGCCCGGGCCATATTAGACCCGGAGGGTAAGGGCATGGACGGGTCAGTGCGCCTAAAGGTGAACAATAACTTCCGGCGCCCGCGGCTCATGGCGCCTTCGCCGCTCATTGAAGCGGCCTGCTTGGCCGAACTGCAGGAGCGACTGGAGAAGTCTTGACAGAGAAGTTGGCGCTCTATTATAGTGAGTGCTGACGCGCTAGCACTCAGGACTTTTAAGTGCTAGCGTTCTACAAAGCTAGTGGAGATTAAACGGAGGATTTGAAAATGAGTGTTCCCGTACAACCCCTCGCCGAATATGTAGTCGTGCAAGCCGAAGAAGCCCAGACCAAGACTGCCAGCGGTTTGTATCTGCCCAGCGGCGCGGCCGAAAAGCCGAAGGTGGCCAAAATAGTGGCCGCCGGAGTGGCCGTAAAGGACGTCAAAGTAGGCGACCGCGTGCTGTACAAAAATGAGTACGAATCGACCACGGTCAAAGTAGACGGGCAAGAGTACACCGTCGTCTTTAGCAAGAACATTATCGCGACCATTAAGTAGAGGAGCAGACATGGCAAAGAAGGTATTTTACGACGACGAGGCCCGCAAGCGCGTGCTGGCCGGCGCCGAAATTTTGTACAACGCCGTGAAGACCACCATGGGTCCGAAGGGCCGTAATGTGGTCATTAGCAAGTCTTATGGCGCACCCACCGTGACGCACGACGGTGTAACGGTGGCCAAGGGCGTGGAGATCGGCGACGCCGACGACGAAACCTTGGGCTACAAAGTAGGCGCGGAGCTGATCAAACAGGCTGCCTCTAAGATGAACGACGTCGCCGGTGACGGCACGACTACCGTGACCGTGCTGACTTACCACATTTTGAACGAGGCCAACAAGCTGATCGCCGCTGGCCACAACCCGATGCTTTTGCGCAAAGGCCTGGAAGCCGCAGCTGCCGACGTGCTCAAGAAGCTGGACGGCATGCGCGAAGACATCCAGGGCAAGAAGGGCCGCATTGCTGAGGTCGCCACCATTAGCGCTGGCGACGCGCAGATCGGCGACCTGATTGCCGAGATTATGGACAAAGTCGGCCGCGAAGGCGTGGTCACCGTGGAAGAAGGCCAGGGCTTGTCGCTCGAAAGCGAAGTCGTTGAAGGTTTCACCATCGACAAGGGCTACGTGAGCGCGCTGATGGTCACCGACACTGCCCGCATGGAGGCCGTCTACACCAAGCCGGCCATCCTGATCACCGACAAGAAAATCAGCTCCATTCAGGAGTTCTTGCCGATTTTGGAAAAATTGGCGCAGTCAGGCAAGAAAGACCTGGTGGTCATCTGCGAAGACATTGAAGGCGAAGCCCTGGGCACGCTGATTCTGAACCGCCTGAAGGGCGTGTTTAACACCGTTGCCATCAAGTCGCCGAGCTTTGGCGACCGCCGCAAGGAGATTCTGGACGACATCGCCACGCTGACCGGCGCGGTCGTGATTTCTGACGAGCGCGGCTACAATTTTGAAAATGCCGAACTGAACATGATCGGCTCCGCGCGCAAGGTGATTGTCGGCAAAGACGACACAACCATCGTGGAGGGCGCCGGCCCGGCCGCCGACGTGGCCGCCCGCATCAAGCAGATCAATGCCCAAATTGATGCCGCTGGCAGCGAGTACGACCGCGAGCAGCTCGAGAAGCGCCGCGCCGCCCTCTCTGGCAAAGTCGCCGTCATTAAGGTCGGCGGCGCCACCGAAACCGAAATCGAAGAGAAGAAGTTCCGCGTGGACGACGCCGTAGCCGCGGTAAAGGCCGCGCTGGCCGAAGGTATTGTGCCGGGCGGCGGTGTGACGCTCATTAACCTGAGCAGCAGTATCGCAGTCGTGAGCGCCGATGACCCTGCCGTTGCCGCCGGCAAAATGGTCCTAAAGAACGCACTGGAGCAACCCTTCCGCATCCTGCTGAGTAACGCAGGCTTGAACGCCGACGAATGGCTGCCGCAAGTCCGCGCTGGCAAGCCCGGCTTTGGCGTCAACGTCAACGACCCCGCCAAGCTTGTCGACTTAAAGGCTACCGGTGTGATCGACCCGGCCCGCGTTACCAAAGAAGCGCTTTTGAACGCCGTCAGCATCGCTGGCACCAGTATGACCATGGGCGCGCTGGTGGTAGAAGTGCCCGAAAAGAAAGAAGCTGCCGCTCCGGACATGTCCGGCATGGGCATGATGTAGTGCTACAATAGTATCAAACAAACATGCAGAAAAAGGGTCGGCTGAGGTGGCCGGCCCTTTTTGCAAGTTTTTTGTTAGCGTCCGTAAGGGTGAGAGCCGTAGCCATTAGCTTGGCTGTGATGGCCGTTGAGCAATCGTATGACCGATGAAAAGCCGAGCAGGCTGGCGACGCCAAGCCCTAAGGTGGCCAGGAATTCTTTCCTGGTCATTTCTTTTTGCAGTAGTGTGTTGAGCGCCTTGTTCATATGTGTCTCACTTTTATCTCAAGTTTTAGTATTTATGGTTATTAATTTGATTGTAGGCCAGGCTGCTTCGGGCTGTCAAGCCGCTTCGGCCGAATCTTGCGGCAGCGGGCGGTAGTTGGCCGGGCGGCGGCCGCTGAAATCGTTGAGGTAACCGCGCGGGCGAACGGCGGCGGTGCCGGGATTGCCAGGAGTGGCGGGCTTGATTGGTTGCGCAGCCACTGGTTTTGGCGCGGCTGCTGGGGCTGCCAACGCTGACTGGGCAGGGGCGAGGCCGCGGGCGGCCATTTTTTGTTTGAGTTCGGCCTGGGCTTGCTCAAACCGG
>DASVOI010000004.1:0-6083 GCA_036383395.1 Saccharimonadales bacterium (SeqCode) | reverse complement strand
GCGACGCGGCAAGGGGCCCGCAGACGTCTCGACCGGCCCTTGGGCATCCTCTGCCACGGGCGCTTCGCCTTCGGCGGCGCGGGCGGCCGGGATGGCCGCATCGTCTTGCGGAGTCACGTCAAGGGCGACAGCGAACTCGTCGCCGCCAATACGGGCGGCAATTGCTTCGCGCGTGCCCCGGTACGGCGCTTCGGCATGGACTACTTCGGGCGGCTGGTGCATGCGGGCCACGAGGTCAGTCTCGCGGCTGTTGGCACGGAATAAGGCGCCCAGCTCAAACAAAACCTGGTCGCCGCGTTGATGGCCGAGGACGTCGTTCACTAGCTTAAAGCCATCGCAGTCGATGACGACGATTGCCCGCGGCCGACCGATTTCGGCCCGGTCAACGACCTGGTTTTGCCAGGCACGACGGTTGTATAGGCCAGTCAGCGGGTCATGCTCGGCGCGTTCGCGCAGCGCTTCAGTCTGGCGCCGGTGGGCGGCTTCGCGCTCGCGAGTAGCGTGTTCGGCGCTTGCCTCGGCAATCACGCGGTTCACCAAACGGGTACCGGTGCGCAGCGCCGTCATGCGAACTTCAGGGATGGCGCGCGGCTCGGTAAGCTGCGCGAGCAGCCACAAGTTCTGGTCAACATCACTGCCGTCGATCGGATCGATCAGCTCGCCATGCCCGTCTACCGGGTAGGAGTCAGCCGCAATAAACTGTCTACGGATACGCTCATCGGCAAAATCGCGTGTTGCGTCATCGACGGCCCGCGGAATGCCTCGCGCCCACGCCACGGCAAATTCCCCAGACGTACGCATAGGGGCGTTGGCCAACTCCCACTGAGAGCGGGCAATGGTTTCGGCGTTCGGTTCGCGGCTGGCGGGTGGAATAGGGGGAATCTCTGGTTTCATGACAGTCAAAAGTTAGTTGCTAATCGGCGGCACTCACTACAATACCGCTTCCAACGAGGCGGTCGCCCTCATATAGAACAACGGACTGGCCAGGGGTGATTGCCCTGACTTCGTCCGCGAGCGTTACGTAGAAATAACCGCTTTCAAGCGTACGCCACTCCCGCACCGAAATCAAGTCGGCACGGTAGCGAGTGCGGGCCGTGTATGCGGCGCCCTCCCGCGGCGGTTCGTTGACCCAATGCAGGCTGGCAAGGGTCAATGAACGGCTCCACAGGCGCTGATCCTGCAGATCGGCAGTCACGTACACCTCGTTCTTGGCCATATCCTTGCCGATCACGTAGTACGGCAGGCCGCCGCCCACGCCCAGCCCCGCCCGCTGCCCAATAGTGTAAAACAGCGCACCGTCGTGCCGCCCAATCACCATACCGCGCGGGTCGATGATGTCGCCCTCGCCCGGCAAGTCATGCACAAACTCCTTCAGGAAATCCTTAATACCGACCTTGCCGACAAAGCAAATGCCCTGGCTATCTTTTTTCTCGGCGGTATAGAGGCCGAATTTGCGGGCCAGCTCGCGCACGGCCGGCTTTTCGTAGTCGCCGATGGGCATCAGGCTCTTGCGCAACGCGTCTTCGGTAACACGGCACAAAAAATAGCTCTGGTCTTTGTTGGGGTCGATGCCGGCGTAGAGCTTGCCGTCTTTCACGCGGGCATAGTGGCCGGTGGCAATCATATCCGCGCCATCTTCCAGTGCAGTTTGCAGAAAAAGCTTAAACTTCACCTCTTGGTTGCACATGATGTCCGGGTTGGGGGTGCGACCAGCTTTGTACTCTTCCAGCATGTAGTCCACCACCTTGTGGCGGTACTCTGTTTCGAAGTCGTACACTTTAAAGGGGATCCCGAGCTGCACGGCCACGCGCTTGGCGTCCTGGTAGTCCTCTTTCCACGGGCAGACCATGCCGGGCAGATCCTGGCTCCAGTTTTTCATGTATACGCCCGTGACCTCATAGCCCTGCTCTTTCAGCAGCGCTGCCGTAACCGACGAATCTACTCCGCCGCTCATGCCGACGTATACTTTCTTTGACATATCTCTATTATTTTAGCAAATATGAGCGCTTTCTGCTAGTTGCCGGCGGAAGCCACGAGGCCGACGTTTTCGGCCAGCACACTGCAAGGGATACTGCCAAGCACGTTTGTTTCGAGATCTTGGCGATTGGTGAATGTAAACGTCACCGGCTCGCCGTCGACGTGCGTCACATCGCGGTGCAGATGATGATCGTACGCATGCGTTACCGTGCCGTTTAGAATGGTGTGGATGGCGTACTGGGTCACGTCGGTCAATTGGCATTGTCAATAGCTAGTCATCTTCAGGGCGCTCAAGGTGGCGGCGCAGGGCTGCCAACTCGTAGCGGCGGCCCAGCCAAAACGACACAGCAATGAGCGGAATGCAGAGTGCCGCCGGAATCCAGAGCACCTTGGTGATGGTGATGACCGTGCTCTCTTTGCCATTTGCCTTGGTCGACGACTGCGTCACCGCGCCGTTGGCCTGCCCCACCAGTTGCAGGAAGGCGGTTTGGCCGTCCTTATCGGTGCCCTTCACAATGACCACGTACGTGCCAGCGCTATTGTAGGTGTGGTTAATGATCACATTGCCCGCAAACGGCTCGCTGTACAACGTCGCCGCCTTGCCGTCGCCCCAGTCGACGCTCAGGGCGTACGGCGCAGTGCCGCCATTTATGATAATCGGCCAGTTCAGTTGCTCGTTGGGGTTGGCGCCGCGCAGAGCATACAGACTGCTTAAGGTAAATTGCGGCGCGCCGCCGCCGGCAAACTGGCTGTTGTTGTAGGTTACCGTTACGGTGGCAGAGTCGGGGCCCGGCTGGTCCAGCGCGTCAAAAATGCGAGCCACCAGCTCGTTCGTGCCATCAAATAACGTCACCTGCATGCTGTAACTGCCGTTGTTACACTGCGCCGAACCCACGAACACGTTGTTAGAGAACACTTTTACCAGCAGGCCAGAGGTACACAGGCCGGCCACGGTGATTGGCATCTTGCCAAACGATTGGCCGTTGGTTGGCGTGGTGATGGTGGCCGCGTCTTTGGGCGCTGGCGTTTTGACGGTGCCCTGCAAACCGGATGACCCGCTCGCAGGTCCTGGCGGCGGAATATTAGCGCTCGCCGAAGTCGTCAGCAGCAGCACACCGGCTACCAGAGCGGCACCCATGAGCCCGAGGCGGGTCCAGAACTGCTTGCTCACCGCTTACGCCCCCTTGTCGTTACCTATCGCCGCCGGCTAGCCCGGCGCAGCACGCGGCGGTTGTAGCTGCGAATCATCCGCGGCAGTACAACGATGCCGACCACCAGAACCAACAAGATGATACCGGCGATCACCACATACGCCACCGGCAAAACATAAAACGTTGCTTTAGCGGTTACGAGCTGCCCGGTGGTGCCGTAGCCAAAGTTGCCCTCCAGCGTAAATTTGCCGAATGAGCTGACGTTGGTAAGCTTGGTGTCGAACCGCCGGATGCTGTCCGGCAGCACATTACCTTTGGGGTCGAGCGTGTTGACTTCAAATTCGCCCACAACCTTGCCAAAACGCTTCAGCTGCAGCTTGCCAAACGGCTCCAGCTGCACGTTGCCCAGGTTTTGGAAGCGCACGACATTAGTCAGGCCTTTGTTGCCAGTAAAGAAGAAGGCGGCGTTGTCGCCGCGGCGGACGTCGAAGCTGGCAACGTTTAATTTTTCGACGGTGGCACCATTTACTTTAAGCAGCACAATGGAGCCGACACTAGCCGCCAAATTCAGCTGCTTGTCGCCGCCCTGCTGCTGCGGGTAAAATCGCACCGCGCCATAGTAGCCGCCGCCGGCCGCGCCTTTAGGCACGCGAATGGTGATCTTGATATCCTTCTGCGCGCCAGGAGCAAGCGTAAAATTGCCAACTGGGTCAACAAACTGCTTCAGGCTATGACTGGGCGCCGACTGGTTCTCGTCGAGGATAATGTTGGGGTGGCCGCTCTCGTCGGTGCTCGCCGTAAAGTCGTTTATGGCGCCATGCAAGGCGGCTGGCACGCTTGTTAGGTTGGTCAGGAAGATGTCGAATGTCTTGGTGGTGCCGGGGTCTAGGGTAAGGTCCTCGCGCACCGGCGAGATCTTGAGGGCGTTACCACCCACCGAAGCCGTTTGCGCCGCCGAAGCCACGCCAAGAGGAAACAAGCCCACTAAACTGCCAACAGCAACCATAACCACCACGACTGCGGTCAAGATTCTGCGTCGAACCATGTTTCCCCTCGCTTATGTTTGTATGTATGGTAACAGAAGTATTAGAAGTTTGCCAAGGTAGTATACGTCAATGTAGTGGAATATACACCACCTGGTTGGTTGGCCGGAACGTTCACAATATAGCTGACGGTGTACTTGCGGTAGGCGTCAGAGTCGTTGGCGCTGGCCAGCATGTCGCCAGAGTGGAAGTAAAATTTGTTGGGTTGGTCAAAGTTGGCAGTTACCGTGCCAACCCCTGGCCCCTGCGGGTCCTGGCCGACCGTAGGATTGGTGTTGGCGCGCAGATTCATACCGAACTGGCTCGTGCCCTTTATAGAGGCGCCCGGCGCGACGCCCATCGGACTGATAGTGTTATTGCCCGAGCTCATGGTGCCGCCAGAAGCCCACGTGGCGTAGCCGTTCTGGGCGTTGGTCGCCACCACCATTTGGTGCTGAGCGGCGCGGGTGACCGTGGGCCCGAGGTCGCCAACATCCGAAAACGCTTCGGTGGCGGTGGTGCAGTCAAACCCGCTGATGCTCTCGCCGATGCAGAAAATGAGAAACGGCGGCACCTCGGTATTAATACTTAAAAGCCCCTCGATCGCCAAGGCGATGCCGCCAAAGTCAGTAAAACTGCCGCTGGCATCGCTGCTGGCAAAGGTATAAATACGGGCAAACAGCGCGCCGCCGGTACTTGGGTTAGTGATACCATCGAGCACGTAGTTTACTGCGCCCAGCCCTGCATTGGCCGGCGGCCGCGTCAGGATGATTTCGTTCGCCGTCGAACTCGACGATACCGCGAAGCCGGTCTGCCCCGACTGTGAGCTGAGTGTTACGCCGCTGGCGTCAAAGCCGGGCGGCGCCGTGCAGGTGTCATCCACCAACGGACTGTTCGAACAGAAAAGTAGCTCGATAGAGCCGAGCGTCCCATTTGTGGGGATGATAAATGACGTGTCGTACGTGACGTTTGGATGCGCCGCCTGATTGTCGCTAATTTTCATCGAGCGCAGCAGAATTTGCGCCGCCGAAGCCCGGCCCACACCGAAAGGCCCCGCTCCAACCAGGAGCGAGGCCACGGTGATAGCGACTAGTAGCTTGGAGGTTAACTTACTCGCTAGAACTCCCATTCATTTGCAGTCCTTTTAGAACGTACCCGTGCAGATAATTGACTCGTTTACGGTGTAGATACCGGCCTGGGTGGTTAAGCTGGCCGTCGCGGCAAATACAAGTTGGTTGTTCACCAGGCTGAGCGGCGCGCTCGAGGCCGCGATGACGTCACCAAAGGTAGAGGTTACGCCGCCGCCGCCAGTAGTCTGGTCCATGCCGTAGAACAAGGTCGAGGGCGAAGCGGTGTTGGTGTGGGTACCGTCGTTGTAGTTCGTATCAGGCGTGATGGTGCCCGTACCGGTGGTGTTGGTGTTGCTGGCCGCGACGAACAAGCCGAAGGCTGCGGTACCGGCAGTCATGCCCTGCGAGGTCGAACCGTTGTTAGTTGGCACGCCGGGGATGCTACACGCGGCGCCGCCGGTAGCACTCAAACCGCCATTGGCACACGAGTTACTACTCTTCATGCGCATGGATACGCCGCCGCTGGCGTTCGTAGACACCTGCGTATAGGCGCTGGCTGCGTCGATTGCCGTTTGGTCCAATACGGCCGGCGTACCGTGACCCAAGACCAGAGTTGGCGCCGTGGCGCTGGTGCACGTCAAGTCTGTGGGCTGCAGGGCGGTGCCCGACACGCAGAAGGTCAGCGTTTCCTGCACCTTGGCGGTGATGCTAATGAGGTTGGCGGTGCTCATGGCGATACCACCGAAGTCGGCGACGGTACCCGGACTGGCAGCCGTAGAGTAGTCGTTGGTCTGCGCAACATAGGTGTAAATGCGGGCGTAGAAGGTGCCGTTAGTGGTCGGGTTAGTGATAGTGCCAAGGGT
>DASVOI010000003.1:0-15687 GCA_036383395.1 Saccharimonadales bacterium (SeqCode) | reverse complement strand
AACTAAAAGGAAAATCTCATGCATACGACGCTTTTTATCTCGGTCCAGACCGATACGCTCATTCGTGTTTTGCTGCTCGGATTTCTTGGCTTTTTGGTGAGCATGCTCATCACGCCGCTGTACACCACCATGGCCTACAAGTGGCAGTGGTGGAAGAAGCCGCGCACGGCCGCGACAACCGGCGAAAAAGCGACGATGTTTATGAAGCTGCACGGCGAGAAGCACAAGCGGCTGATCCCTACGATGGCCGGCATTATATTTGTGGTAGCTACGACGGCGGTAACCCTGGCCTTTAACCTGACGCGGTCGCAAACTTGGCTGCCGCTGGCGGCGTTTGTGGGCGCGGCGGCTGTGGGCCTTTTGGATGACATTATTAACATCAAGGGCGACGGTACTGGCGTGGCCGGCTTGCGCAGCAAGATCAAATTGCTGCTGACGACGGTGGTGGCGACCATCGGCGGACTGTATTTTTACTTCAAGCTGGACGTTAACAGTATTCACATTCCGCTGACACACGGCCAGTGGCACATTGGCTGGTGGGTGATCCTGCTGTTTATCGCGGTGGTGGTGAGCATGGCGAACGCTGTGAACATCAGCGATGGCGAAGACGGCTTGGCCGGCGGCTTAACCTCGACGGCGTTCGGCGTCTACGCACTGATAGCTATGCTGGAAGGCCGCTTTGCGGTCGCCGGCTTCTGTTTGACGGTGGTAGGCGCGCTGCTTAGCTATACCTGGTTTAATATTTTCCCGGCGCGATTCTTTATGGGCGACGTCGGTTCGTTTGCGTTGGGTACGGCGCTTGGCGTTATCGCCATGGTGACGGATACAGTGTTGTTGCTGCCGATCATTGGCTTGGTCTTTGTGGCCGAAGCCGGCTCTAGCGCCATTCAGATCGCTTCTAAAAAGCTGCGCAACGGCAAAAAAGTCTTTAAGATCGCGCCGATTCACCACCACTTTGAAGCTATTGGCTGGCCCGAAACCAAAGTGACCATGCGTTTTTGGGTGATCGGCCAAGTGGCCGCTGTGCTCGGTTTAGTGATCTTCTTAGTCGGAAGGTACGTGTAGATGGGGGCGGTGACCCGCCGCAGCCCATTTTCACAGCCGCAAGGCACCCGGCGGCACCGGCCGGATTATTGGTTACTGATGCTGGCCGCGATGTTGTTGGCCATCGGCTTGGTGGTGGTGTACGCCATCAGCCCGGCGTTAATTGTTGAAAAGAACGTGAGCGGCAGCTTCTACGTGGTGCGGCAGCTGGTGGCCATGCTGCTGGGCGTGGTGGCGTTTGGCGTTACCTCTGTGTTACCGCTTGAGCGCTGGAAGCGCCTGAACATGGTGCTGTTGATTGCTGCGGCCGCCTGCACGGCCTTTGCCCTGGTGCAGCCAACCAACCCAGACTATCCGGCGCATCGTTGGATTCGCTTGGGCCCGCTGTCGTTTCAATCTGTTGAGCTGGTGAAGTTTGCGCTGCTGGTGTGGCTGGCGGCGCTGCTCAGCAAGGCGCTCGAGCGGGGTACGCTAAAAGACAACCTCGCAACATTTAAGCCGCTGCTGATCTGTCTGGGCGTGGTTGCAGTGGTAATTGCGTTTGTGCAGAGCGACTTTGGCTCCACGGCAGTGATTATCGCCATGATTACCGCTATGGTGTTTGTGGCCGGCATGCCCATGAAGCGTTTGCTGCTGGTAGGGCTCGCCCTGGTGCTGGTGGGCGGGCTGGCCATTTCCGCCGTACCGTATCGCAGAGCCCGTATCACGGCGTTTTTGCACCAAAGCAACACTACGAACTGTTCGTCGCTACAGACCGGCTACCAGGCCTGCAGGGCGCTTGTCGCGGTTGGTTCGGGCGGTATGATCGGGCTGGGGTTGGGCAATAGCGTGCAGGCGTACGGCTATCTGCCTGAGGCCGAGAACGACTCTATTTTCGCTATCTATGCCGAGAAATTCGGGTTTATCGGCGTCAGTATTCTGTTAGGACTGCTGCTAGCGTTCTTTAGCCGCATCAAGCGGGTTATGGAGCTGGCGCCCGATGATTTCACGCGGCTTTTAGCCACCGGCGTGTTTGCGTGGCTGACGGTGCAGACGCTCATTAATGTGGGCGCTATGCTCGGAGTGCTACCTCTGAAGGGCATTACGTTGCCATTCATCAGCTACGGCGGCACCAGTGTGTTATTTGTGATGGCGGCGGTTGGGCTGGTGTTTAACATTTCACGCTTTACGCTGTTTAGCGTACCGCGCCAATCTGATGTTAGTAACGGAAGGACGGGCTATGAAGGTAGTAGTGACCGGCGGCGGGTCCGGGGGGCATATCACCCCGGTGCTGGCAGTCGCGCATGAGCTGAAGAAAATTGACCCCAAGACGGTTGTCGCATATATCGGGCAGACCGGCGATTCATTGGCGGACGTACCGGAGCAGGATAAAAATATCGACCGCGTATACACGGTGCGGGCAGGGAAGTTTCGCCGCTACCATGGGGAAGGGCTGAAGCAGCTGCTCGATGTGCCGACGTTGTACAAAAATCTACGGGACGCCGTTTTTGTGCTCGTTGGCATCTGGCAGAGCTTTTGGCTGCTTGGCAAACTTAGGCCTGACGTCATCTTTACGCGAGGCAGCTTTGTGAGCGTGCCGGTTTGTTTGGCGGCGCGTTTGCGCGGCATCCCATACATCACGCATGATTCCGACGCTATCCCAAGCCTGGCCAACCGTATCATTGCACCGTGGGCCAAGGTGCACGCCGTGGCGTTGCCGAAGGAGGTCTATCACTATCCGCCGGAAAGGACGGTGACGGTGGGCGTGCCTATCTCTGATAAATTTCACCCGCTCACGGCTCAAGAAGTTGCGGCCGACCGCGATCAGCTCGGACTGCGCGGCGCCGACGCAGTGCTTTTAATAACCGGCGGCGGTTTGGGCGCTCAACGCATTAACATGGCAGCGGTGGCGTGTATGCCTGAGCTGCTGACGCGTTATCCCGGCCTCATGGTGGTACACATCGCCGGCCGGCTGGAAGAAACGGCGGTGCGCCAGCAATATCATCAGGAGCTGCCGCCCAAGCAGCAGCGACAGGTGATCATTAAGGGTTTTGTTACTAACATGCACCAATATAGCGGCGCAGCCGACGTCATCGTAACGCGCGCCGGCGGCACGAGCATAGCCGAGTTTGCCGTCCAAGGCAAGGCCTGCGTCGTGGTCCCGGCGCCGCATCTGTCTGGAGGCCACCAGCTGAAGAACGCTCGGGTGTTGGCCGACCGCAAGGCCGTAAAACTCGTGCAGGAATCGACTTTGCAAGAGGATCCGCACGCGCTCATGCCGCCGCTCACCGAACTCTTTGACCACCCCGAGAAAATCACTTCCTTGGGCAAGCGGCTGACGCTTTTAGCCCAGCCGAATGCCGCACATCTCTTGGCAATGGTATTATTAGAGGTAGTAGCGGGCAAGTCCGCCGAAGTATAAGGTTTGCCCTGAAGGGGCCGAGAAATAAACATGTTTGGCAAAAAACGAGCACCACTCCAGGGGCGGCAACGACCGCAGATGACGGCAGAGCGCCGCAATGCCGCGGTGTTTTCATATAGCGGCGCGACTCGAGCGGTACGGCCCGGCGGCGGCAACATCGGCCGTGACGCGCAAGCCCAGCAACAAACTCAGGGTGCGGCTGCCGAACGGCGAACCAAGAGCGACCACTGGCTTCGCCGGCGCACCACAACTGTAGCGCTAGTGCTACTAGGCTTGCTGCTGGTAGGCAGCCTGTTTTTAACCACGACGCCTCAGTTCGAGCAAGTCGGCGACGCCCGCGGCGCTATTTTTCTGCGCGACCAAACCGTTTATCGGCAGGCTGCTGCTGCGCTTTTGGGTAACTCGCCACTGAATCGCACGAAGTTGACAATCAACACCGAGCGTATTGCCGATCAGCTGTCGGCACAGTTTCCGGAGCTCGGGACCGTGCAGGTGGCCCTGCCAGTGTTCGGCCACCAGCCTGTCGTGCGCGTAGAGCCGGCTGTGCCAGCGTTGCTGCTGAGTACCACCAGCGGCCAATCATACGTGCTTGACACCGCTGGCCGCGCCCTCGTCACGCCCGCGCAGGCCCCGGGCGTGAGCAAGCTAGGGCTGCCGATAGTCGTTGATCAAAGCGGCTTGCCGATCCGTACCGGCCAGGTAGCCCTGCCAGGCGCCACCACCCGGTTCATAACAGAGGTGGCTGGTCAATTGAAGGCAGCCCACCTAAGCGCCAGCAGTCTGACGCTGCCAAGGGGCACCAGCGAGCTCGATGTTCGCCTGGAAGGGCAGCCGTACTTTGTGAAATTTAACGTGATGGGCGATGCCAGGGGAGAGGCGGGCTCGTTCTTGGCGGTGAAACAACAGCTTGAGCGCGATCACAAAACACCAGGCACATACATAGATGTCAGGGTAGACGGCCGGGCATACTACAAGTAAAAGCCTCCCCGCTACCCTTACAGTTCGTATTTTGTTCAATAGTTCCTTTTGATGTCCTCGCTAAGAGGAAATATATAAAAATATTGGAATAGTAGTTTGTCAAATGTTTGGTTTTTACGAGGGTAGGAGGGGGAAGTATAAAAACAATGAAATGTCATAAAAAGCAAATGTTTTCACGATAAAGCTGTGGATAAGTCAAGCGGGATAATTACAACACGACGCCCGGCGGCGTAGCGTGTCAAGCGAAGATTGGACACTAGAGGGCCTCTGAGGTGGGTTTAGGGGTGGCGCCCGGAGGTTACCGGGTTTAGCGGCAGCGCAGTCCCAGAAGGCATGCGTGGAGATTCAACGCAGGCTACTTACAAAGCATAACCACGCAAGCTTATGACTATCCGCAGGTAAACTGCCCCGCAGCAGTGGTATCGTTGGGTGCCTGGGCCGCTGTATATAGAGTCGCAAAATATACATTGTGCGACGTCTTGTCTATGCCTGCCATGCAGCGTTGATGCGTCAGTATTCCAGCCTCTATTGCCCGCATATTCCTGCTCCGCATTTGTTTGCACTGCTCCCTGCGCGGCTTTCTATCATTTGCCTTGGCTGCCACACCATCTTTTCTGTTGTTTTACTAGATCGCCATAGTTATTGGCCGGCCGTGACTATTTTACAGAGGTCCGTACCTGTTCTCTGTTCGTATTTTGTATGGCTAGCTGAAATGGCCCTTCGCCGCACGACGCATAGTGCGCATAGTTGGTTCTACTCTGCTTCTTCGAGAGAGTACGTAGCCTTGGCGACGCGCTTGAACTGGGGCTTGCCCTGCAGATTCAGGAGGATGGTCGTTTCTTTGACGAAGCGGCTCTTCAGCACGCGCTTGACGATTTCGTCGCGGTGCAGCGGCTCCCCTGCTTCGCGCAACACTTCAGCGATGATGTCGGCGACGGTGCCCTTGCTGTAGCCCCACTCTTTAAGCGCGTAGATACCGCGGCCAATCAAAACGAAGCGCTTGTCTTTGATAAGCTCGTTGTGAATGGCTTGGGTGGTTACGTCCTTGCGCTTGAAGTCACTCTTCTTAATCGCTTCAGCGATTTCGTTGAAGTGCATGTGCTGGCCGCGTTCTTTCAGAATAACGTAGATTTTGTCGCGAATGTTCTTGGGGTTGACCATAGGCCACTTCACGAGGCCCCAGCGGCCGTTCAGGGTGGCCAGGTCTTTGGAGATGCTGGCCAGGGCGGCAGCTTGCTTGGTGTCGGCAATGGCGGCGGTCTGAGCGGCGTTGCCGATGGCAACCGGCTCGCCAGCCTTGGCAATAGCGTCGATCAGTTTGGCAATGTCCGACTTCATGGCGGCCGTTTCACGGACGCTGCTCAGACCGATAGCCTGGAAGAAGTGGTCGTCTTCCTCTACCACGCTCAGATGCGGGCACAAGGTAGCCAGGAACACTACGCGGGATTGGTCGGTCTTGGTGTTCTCGGCTGTCACGTGGGCGCTCAAGTCCTGCACGCGGGCGGCGTCGCCCATTTGCTGCAGCTGGCGAGTCAGGGCTGTTTCAACCTCTTTGACGTGCGGGAGCTGTCCCTGCTCGGCCAACACCTTGAAGCGGGCAATTACGGATTTTTCGAGCTGGCGGACGCGTTCACGGGTAATGCCCAGCAGTTCCCCAATCTGTTCCAGTGTTTCACGGCGGTCAAACAAGCCGAAGCGGCGGGCGACGATTTCACGTTCGCGCTCGCGGTCGATGTTGCTCAGGATGTCTTGGACAAAAGTTTCGGTATTGAGCACAGGTGTTTGCACTCCAGCTTCTGGCATATTATTGGTTCCCTATCTGTTAAAACAGTTCACTTGATGTTAACTATAAAACTTATGGAGTTAAAAGTCAAGAGTTCTGCTGAATCATGCTTATTGTAGCACGAAATGGACAGTGACGACTACATTGTGTTGTAGAAATATCACTAGAAAATATGTTGTTCAGGAAAACAAAAACTGCTTGTCACCCCTGTTATTACGCGGGGTATGAAGTTGTTTCTAGAAGCGTTCGCTTCTGAGTGTAACTGGGTTTGGCCAAAGGGATTCGGCCACGTGGTTTGAGGCGAGCGGCTTGGGGCTTTGCAGTGGGCTGCGAAGGGCATCCCATTCATTCATCGCCTGGGTGCGAGCGGCGTCAATTTCGGTGTCCAAAGGATTTCGGCCGTGAGGCGGGTCGAAGTCGCCTACCACAAGGTCAACTAACGCGGCCGCGTCGATGCCAAGATCAAGTGCAGGTAAATCTGCCGGATTCGTCCACTGTTCTGTCATAGGAAGCTCCTGTAATTATGGCAATATTATACCAGAAAATTTAGGAATTTGCTATTTTAGGCTTTTTTGCGGCGCGTAAAGCGGCGCTTACGATCTGGAGCCTCATCGAGCAGCTTTTTGCATTCAGCTTCGCTGAGCTTCTTGGGGTCGAGCTCTTTGGGGATCTTGGCGTTCTTCTTGCCATTGGTGATGTACGGGCCGTACGGGCCGTTGACGACCTGGATACCGCTCTTGAAAACCTGAATGTATTTGTTGGCCTCTTTCTCGAGCTTGGCCTGGTAAAGTTCGCGAGCCCGAGCCTCGGTAACGTCGAATGGGCTTTCCGGCTTGATGCTCACGAATGTTTTGCCCACCTGAATGTAGGGGCCAAAGCGGCCGATGTTAGCAGTAATGGCCTGCCCGTCGGCGGTGGCGCCAACGGTGCGCGGCAGCTCGAACATTTTGAGGGCTTGCTCCAGGGTGACGTCTTCAAGTGTGGCGCCTTCCGGCAGCGGCGCAAAGTGCGGCTTCTCTTCGCTGTCGGTCTCGCCGCGCTGCAGCATGGGGCCGTAGCGGCCAAAACGGGCCAAAACGGGCTTGCCGGTCTTGGGGTCGGTACCTAGTTCGCGGGCCTGCGAGACTTCCTCGCGGGACGCTGCCTCGCTCTTTTTAATGAGCGGATGGAAGTCTTTATAAAATAGACTAATCATTTTTTGCCAGGTTTCTTGACCCTCTTCAACGAGGTCGAAGCCTTTTTCTACGGTGGCCGTAAAGTCGTAGTCGACGATGCTCGGGAAGTACTTTATAAGAAAGTCGGTAGTTACCTCGGCAACAGGGGTCGGCACCAGCTTGCCGCGGTCGGCACCGGTGATTTCGGCGGTAGTTTCTTCGGTAATGGCGCCATTTAACAGCGACAGGGTCTGGACTTGCCGCTCGCTGCCTTCCAGGTCTTTCTTTTCGACGTATTCGCGGGTTTGGATGGTAGAAATGGTCGGCGCGTAGGTGCTCGGACGGCCAATGCCTAGCTCTTCCAGCTTCTTTACCAGAGCAGCTTCGCCGTAACGGGCTGGCGGCCGGCTGAACGTCTCGGTGGCCGTCATGCTGGCGAGCGGCAGCTGCTGCCCCTGCGCTACCGGCGGCAGTAAGGTGTCATCTTTGCCGCCGCCGTACACCTTTAAGAAGCCGTCGAACTGCAGGATTTCGCCCTTGGCCAGGAACTTTTCTGGGCGAGTAGAAACCCCGATGTTAACTTCGGTGCGCTCGGTTTGGGCCGGCGTCATCTGGCTGGCTAAGGCGCGCTGCCAGATGAGGTTGTACAGCTTTTGCTGCTGCGCATCGGAGCCGGCTTGCAGCTTGCGGAAATCGGTGGGGCGGATGGCCTCGTGCGCTTCTTGGGCGTTTGCGTCTTTGGTTTTGTACTGGCGGCGCTGGTGGTAGTTGCCGCCGTACTCTTTGGTGATGTACTCCTCGGCGGCGTTAATGGCTAAGCCGCTCATGATGGTGCTGTCGGTACGCATGTAGGTGATGTTTCCTTCTTCGTACAGGCGTTGCGCCAAGGTCATTGTCTGCTTCACGCTGTAGCCGAGGCGGCGAGCGGCTTCCTGCTGCAGGGTGCTGGTGGTAAATGGCGCGCCAGGGTTACGGCTGCCGGGTTTTTGCTCGATGTTCTCGATGGTGAATGTGGCGCCGGTGACGTCCTCTAGGAATTTGCGGGCGTTGTCCTTGGTGGCTGGCTTGTCGATGAGCTCAGCCTTGAGCTCTTGGCCATCAACAGTGAAGATGGCAATAACTTTATATGAGCTCTCGGCGGCGAAGTCACGAATCTCGCGCTCGCGCTCTACGATGAGCCGCACGGCCACGGATTGCACGCGGCCGGCGCTGAGGCCGGTGCGGACCTTTTTCCAGAGCACGGGCGACAGCTCGTAGCCGACCAGGCGATCCAGTACACGGCGGGCCTGCTGGGCGTCTACCAGGCGGATGTCGACGGTGCGCGGGTTTTCGATGGCATGTTCAATAGCCGGCTTGGTAATTTCGTGGAAGACGATACGCTTGGTTTTCTTGGGGTCGAGCTTGAGAGCCGTGGCCAGGTGCCAGGCAATCGCCTCTCCTTCGCGGTCTTCATCGCTTGCCAGCCAGACTTCGGCGCCCTTGGCGGCGGCTTTTAGCTCGCTCACCACCTTCTTTTTGTCGGGGTTGATCTCGTAGGTCGGCTCGAAGTTGTGCTCGATGTCGATGTTCAGGCCCTTTTTCGGCAGGTCGCGGATGTGGCCAAAACTACTCTTTACGGTAAAGTCTTTGCCTAAATACTTCTCAATTGTTTTGGCCTTGGCTGGGCTCTCGACGATAACTAGGTTCTTGCTCATGCTTATTGCTGTATCTTATACGTAAGCGCACATACTACGCAAGTGTTCCTGAAAACGCAAACTTTTTGTGACAAATCTCACAAAAAACTCTTGACATGTTATGGGTAACAGGGGTAAAACGTAATAGTTGCACTAAAATAAATGGCAAGACGCTGAACAAAGCAGCCGCTACCCGGTAACAGTGAGCGGTTTTTCATTTTGGCGTGTTGCCGAAGAAGAGGAGTTAATATGTTGAATGTAGGTTTAGCCAATATGTATCCGTTTGTGCGGAATGCCGCCGTGGAGGCCGAGCTGGCCGCTGGTGCTACTGCTGCGGTTACCACTGAAGCCGCACCGGTTGCCCCGGCCGTGGCGGACCTAGGCGACCTGGCTGCCCGCAACGCCGCCCTGAGCGAGCGGATCGCTGCCGACAAGCGTTGGATTGCCGACAACCGCCCGACCGACATGAGCCACGACCTGTCGCTGGCCTTTGGCTTGTCCACGCTCGCTGATGTCCGCCGCCAGCGTGCCTACGAGCGGCAACACGGCCTGGCTGCGTAGCCGTCCATCTGTCCGTAAAAACAAAACAGCCCGCACGCCGGGCTGTTTACATGTATTGGCCGGCCTTGTAGCCTACGTAGATACCCAGGAAGGAGCCGAGCGCCGTGCCGAGGATGCTCTGCCAGCTCAGCCAGTTGCCGTGCGACGCAAGGGCGCCCAGCCAACCGCCCAGCGTGGAGCCTACGAATACGCCAATCCAGATCATAGCTTTCATATTGTTATTGTAGCGCCCAGCGGTTGCCGCCCAAAGCGCGGATCTGGCCGCGGATTTCGAGCATGGTGAGCGTTTGGTTGAATCGCGCGGTGCCCAGCCCGCTTTGCGTAAGCAGTTCGCCGCCGTCGGCGATGCCAGCCACCAGCAGGTCAAGCACTGTTTGTTCCTCGGGAGTAGCGCCCCTGGGTGCCGGCTTGGCGGCTGGCGGCTGGATGCCGAGCGCATAGAAGACATCATCGGCACAGGTTACTGGTGTGGCACCTGTCTTAATAAGATTGTTCGTGCCAACCGAGGTGGGGCTGGTAATGTTGCCGGGCACGGCCAAGAGTTCCTTCCCCTGCTCCAGCGCGAAGCGGGTGGTGTGCAATGTACCGCTCTTTTCGGCGGCCTCGGTAATGAGTACGGCGTCACCGAGGCCGGCTACCAAACGGTTGCGGGCGATGAAGTTTGCTGCGTAGGTCGGCTCCCCTGGCGGATACTCGCTGACGAGTGCCCCGCCCTGCGCAAGAATGCGTGCCGCCAGCTGTGCGTGCGCCGCTGGATAGATACGTTCCAGGGGCGACGGCAGCACTGCTAGCGTCAGGCCGCCAGCATCGAGGGCCGCCCGGTGGGCCACGCTATCGACACCGATCGCCAAACCGCTTATAATAAGAACACCGGCTTTCGCCAGTTCTCCAGCCAAGGCTGCGGTAACTGCTTTACCATAGGCACTAACCTTGCGGCTTCCCACAATCGTCACACAAGGCCGCGAAAGCAGCTCATTAACATCCACGCCCTTCACATAAAGGCGGCTCGGTGGATCTGGGATGTTCCTTAATCTATTCGGAACAACAGAGGTAGAAAGCGTAAGTTCTTTGACCATCTTACAAAAATGTTTAAAAAGTATTGACACAAGCAGCACATGATGCTAAAATCGCATCTTGTAACTGTCCAAGAGACATTTACGCACCTTATATCCCCCATTCTAACAATTTGTTAGATTGTTTTAGAACGTGCCACCATAGAGCCAAGTTGTTACCCTCCACTTATCTCTTACATAGGCGCTTGCCTGGCGATTTTTTCAACCGGCAGACATGCGTTCTAAAACAAACTAACCCCTTTAACTAGCCGTGGCCGGATTCGTTTGGCCGATCGGCAACCCCTGTGCTTCGGCACAGAGGCCCTAACTTGTGGGTCAGTGAGTCCTAAAAGATGGTCTTCGGACCGGCACGCCGCTTTATGGAGTTTTAGCGCGCGATGCTTCACTGGGGTGGGTTGAAGGGTGGTCCCTTAGCAATAAGGAACCGACCGGGGAGGTTTCCCAAAGGAACGTCCCCAAAAAGACCGGCGAGCGGTGCCCACCCCCTCTCGCCGGTCTTTTTTATAGCACAGGTTGCCCGCACGGCAACCCTTTTTTATACCAAAAAATTGCGCGTTTCTTGTGGCAGGTTGCCGGCGCCGAAGGCGGCTTCGCTGAGAATGGCGTTTACCTCGCGTGTCAGCTCGGCCATGTGCGACTGTTGCTCTTTACTAAAGCGGCCCAGCACGAAGTCGGCGCTGTCGATTTGCTCTGGTTCTTTGGGGCCGATGCCGATGCGCACCCGGCCGAACTCCTCGCCTAAGTGTTGGATAATGGACTTCAAGCCGTTGTGCCCGGCAGCCGAACCGCCGCTGCGCAAACGGATTTGGCCGAACTGAATGTCGAGCTCGTCGTGCACTACAACGACCTTGTCGGCGGCGATTTTATAGAAGTTAGCTACGGCCTGCACTGCTTCGCCGCTCAGATTCATAAACGTGGTCGGCTTGATGGCGATAACGCGTGTATCGCCAAACGTAGCGGTGGCCTGGTGGCATTTCAGGTCTTTTTTCTCGACCCATGGCGTGAAGTCATTGGCCTGCACGAAAGCGTCCAGGCATGCGAAGCCGATGTTGTGCCGCGTGCCGTCGTACTCCTTGCCGGGGTTGCCCAGGCCCACGACTAGGAGCGTCTTGTTCTGCCCGAGCGTATAAAACTGAATGCTCTCGCCCAACTGAGGACGGCGTTGGAATAATCCCATGCCCAACAGTATACAATAGTAGGCATATGCCCCGTGCAGTAAACCGCGTGCGGAGCATGGACGCTCCTCTGTCCTACGCTGATATGGAAGCGATTTTTGTGCGGGCGGGCAGCGACCTGCTAGTCAAGTATGGCGGCGAGTCGCCCTTGCCGCCGTATTATCCTTTGGCGGCGGAGTTCATTGGGCGTTGTCTTAATCGGTTGGCAGATATCGAGCAAGAATGGGGAGAGGTTGTCGTGACCTCTCTTGGCGCGGTTTCGGCAAGCGTACGCATGGATATGCGCGATAGGTACGGCGACCCGCATTTTAATCCGGCAAACATAGACATGGCGGTAACGGCCATGGAAGGCGCCGGCCTTGGCCGCGAAATGATCGCCAGCGCGTATCTGGCCTACCCGTAAGAACTGATCGCTAGAATTTGTCGCGGTTGCCGTTGTTTTTGCGCGGCTCTTTGGTTGGGCTGTTGCCGTGCTTGTGGGTCTCGTGCTTTTCGATGAACCACAGCTGCACCGGCGTACCTTCGTAGTGCCAGCGTTCACGCAGCTCACGCTCCATGAAGCGGCGGTAGCTCCAGTGCAGGAATTTGGTGTGCGCACCAAAAATCTTAAAGGCTGGGATGGGGTTGTCGGTTTCCTGCACCATGTAGTTGAGCTTGGGAGCGCGGTTTTTGAGGCCGGCCGGCGGGTGCTTGTCGACGGCTTGGCGCAGCCAGCGGTTGAGCTCGGTGGTGGGAATGCGCTTTTTGCGGCGCATGTCGATATCGGTAGCCAGGTCGAATACTTTGGTGACATTCTGCCCGGTGGTGGAGCTGGTGAACAGCAGCGGCGCCCACGGCACAAAGTCGAAGGAGCGAGCAATTTGCGGCGCTAGTGCGTCGCGCGTAAAGGCGTCGCGGCCCTCGGCAACATCCCACTTGCTGACTACCAGCACGAGTCCCTTGCCCGACTCTTTGATGATGCCAGCAATTTTTTGGTCGAGACCGACGTTTAGCTCATTAACGTCCATAAGCAGCAAACAGATGTCGGCTTGCTCGATTGCGGCCAGGGTGCGCACGACGCTGAAGTGCTCAATGCCGGTGCCGATCTTCCCTGGCCGGCGGATACCAGCGGTGTCCATTAGCTCGATCTCGCGGCCATCGTAGCGCACCACAGCCCGGTTAATGTCGCGGGTGGTACCGGCGCGTGAGGCGACCAGTGCCTGCTGCTTCTTGGCCAAACTGTTAAACAGACTGGATTTTCCAACGTTCGGGCGGCCGATGAGCGCGATATGCAGGCGGTCGTCGTCTTCGGTGAGCGTGGCCTTGGGGATTTTTTCAATCAACAGGTTGAGCAAATCGCCAATGCCGCGGCTTTGGGTAGTGCTAGTGTGCACGATGGGTTTGATGCCCAGGCGTTCGAAAGCGGCAATGTCCTGCCCCTTGGCCTTGTCGATCTTGTTGACCACCAAAAACACCGGCTTGCGGCTTTTGAGCGCCATTTTGGCAACGCGGCGGTCTTCTTCGGTGATGGGCACGTTCGCTTCCACCAATACCCAGATGATATCGGCGCTGTCAGCGGCCTGCTGGATTTGCTCCTGGATGGTGAACTCAAACTCGTCTTCGGCGGCCTTCATACCGGCGGTGTCAACCAGCCAGAAGTCTTGGCCGTTCCAGCTGGCCTTGGCGATAACGTTGTCACGGGTGGTGCCGGCTTCGTGCGCCACAATGGCCTCGCGCCGGTCGAGGATCGTGTTGAACAAACTGGACTTGCCAACGTTAGCACGCCCGACGATGGCAACAATTGGCACACGTACAGTACTCATTGCCGATATTATATCAGAGGTGAGCTGATATTGACAGACTTAATTATCGGGTGCATAGTATGGTCAAATTATGGGAAACATGGAAGAAGTTATCGCCCAGAGCGAGCAGGCCGCACGCGCGGCCTACGGGTTGTTTGCGGCGCACGTCGTTTTGCCTGCGCCAACCGGCAGCTGCCGCTGGTTTATGGGAGATATTTTGGCCGCGCAAAATAGCCGTTATCGCATGCCGCCCCTGTTTATTAGTCGTTCGCCCGGCGGCGAAGCCGGTGATTGGGCGGTGCTTTTAGGCGGTAGCCGCTACGTGGAGTACGCGCACCGCGTCGAAAAAAGCGATGATCGCGAAGACGATCCGGCCGTCCCCGCTAGTGTGCACACCAATGTGAGTTTGTCGGTGTACGACCTCAGCAAGGCGGATCCGGATGACCCATTAGCTGAAGTGGAATTGCAGCAAGGGGGACACCTTCTCCAATTCCATGAGATGTTCGGAGATGAACCCAGCGACGAAATTATTCTGCCGGTGCAGACCGAGGAAGAATGGCGGGATACGCTGGCCGAGCAGGAGTTTTGCCTGAACTGGCTGCGGGCGGCGGTGCAGCCCCACGATTCGCCTAGCGCGGCGTAGCCGCATCTTGATACGAACCGCTGCGCAACTGCCCCAGTTCGTATGCGCCAAAGTGTGTGCGGTGTAGCTGCTGTACACGGTAGCCCAGAGCCGCAAAGGTGCGGCGGATTTGGCGGTTGCGGCCCTCGTGCAGGCGTAGGCGCCAGGCGGTGTCGTCGTCGCGTAAACGCTCTAGCTCGAATTGGCTGGGGCCGTCTTCGAGCTGCACGCCATGGTCGGCGATCATTTGCCGGTGCAGCGGCGCCAGCGGTTTGTCGAGGCGCACCTCGTAGACCTTTGTCTTATGATATTTGGGGTGCGTGAGTTCTTGGGCGAGTTGACCGTCGTTGGTCAGCAACAGCAGACCCGAGGAGTCTTTGTCGAGCCGACCGACCGGCTTGAGCTGGTGCAACTCCGGCGGCAAGAGGTCGTACACCGTGCGGGCGCCCTGCCCTTCGCGGCTTACCACGAATCCGGCGGGCTTGTTGAGTAGGATTGTTCGGCGAGCGGCTGGGGCGCTTAAGGGTTGGCCGTCGAGCGTGACAGCGTCGTGCTCGCCCGCGTCTTGCCCTGCCCCGGCCAGCTGGCCGTTTATTCGTACCCGGCCGTCGGAGATGGCTGCGTCGGCAGCACGGCGCGACAAACCGCTGGCGGCCGCCACAAATTTATTGATGCGCATACCAGGGATTATAGCGCACTACAGAGAAATGCTGTTCGGGTCGATGGGCTGCCCTTGGGCGTTGGTAGGCGTGGGCGAAATGACGTGACCGGGCTGGTGCGGCATCGTGGGCATGCCAGGCGCTGCTGCGCCGGGCGCTGGTGTGGGAGGCTGGGTGTTGTCGTCGAGGTTCATGCCCTCTTTGGCCAGCAGATCATGAAGGTTGGTGGGTGCAGGCGCAGAGGCATCATCGGGCGACAGCGGTTTGATAATCTTTTTCTTGGAGATGGTGACGCTGTCGTCGGCGGGTGCGGGAGCCGGTGCCGGAGGTGCTACAGGCGCTGGCGTAACCGGTGCGGGAGGTGCGATGGGAGTTGGCATAGGCGGAGTTGCTGGCGCGGCAGGCGCGACGCTTGGCGTTACGGATGTGCCGGGCGTAGCATCTGGTGCGGGAGCTGGGCTGCCAGAGACAAGGTCTTTCACGGCGTCGGCCATAATGGCGTCGCTTGCGCTGGGCGCTTCGGGAGCAGGCGCTGGCGTAACCGGTGCGGGCGCGTTGGCAAATTGGTCGATTTGCGCCTGGACGCTGGCTTTTTCATCGGAGGTGTCTTGCGGCGCGGCGGCAGTTACGCCGTCTTCAGCGGCAACAGTTTGTGCTTCGGGAGCCGGCGCCAACCCGGCAGGTTTGGGTGGCTCGGGTGCGGGAGCGGGCGCTGGCGTAACCGGTGCGGGAGGTGCGATGGGAGTTGGGGCTGGAGCAACGGGAGCCGGTGCCGGAGGTGCT
>DASVOI010000002.1:0-2924 GCA_036383395.1 Saccharimonadales bacterium (SeqCode) | reverse complement strand
GTGCTGAGCTTGTCGCGCAACTTTGGCAAGGAGACGGCCACGACCGCCGGCATTCACGAGGCTCGCGGCCAGGCCATTCTCATGCTCGACGCCGACGGCCAGCACCCGGTGGAGCTTATCCCCGAGTTCCTGGCCCGTTGGCGCGCTGGCAGCAAAGTGGTGGTTGGCGTGCGCACCGCCAATACCAACGAAGGTTTTGCCAAGCATTACGGTTCTAGGCTGTTTTACTGGTTGTTCAACAAGTTCAGCAACATGCGGCTGGTGCCCGGCCTGAGCGACTTTCAGCTCATCGACAGCGTGGTGCAGCGCGAGTTCAGCCGTTTAAGCGAGCACAACCGCATTACTCGCGGTCTCATCGATTGGCTGGGCTTCCCCAAAGATTATATTCAGTACAAGGCTAAGCCGCGTTTGCACGGCGAGGCCGGCTACTCCCTCAAAAAGCTCATGAAGCTGGCCGTAGACAGCATTATTTCGCTCAGCATTTCGCCGCTGTACATCACCGCGTATATCGGTGCCGTGGTGCTGCCGCTGTCGGTGCTGCTGGTGGTGTGTATGCTGCTCAACTTTGTGCTGGGCGACCCGTTTAATCTGCATGTCACCGGCGGCGCCTACGTTTCGGTGTTGCTCCTGTTCTTGATGGGCATTTTGCTGCTGTCGCAAGGCATTATCGGGTTGTACCTGTCGCATATCCATACCGAAACGCAAAACCGGCCGCTGTACGTCGTCGACAACGAGAGGTCGGTACGGCTGGGATGAACTGGGCCCGTGCGCTGCTCAAGCGTTCCATCGTCCGCTACCTGGCGGTTGGTGGCAGCGTGTACGTGCTGGAGGTCTTGGTCATTTTGCTGGCCCAGCATCTGGGAGCCAGCGCGGTGTGGGCCGTGGGTATTGGTTTTTGGGTAGGACTGGTGGTGTCATTCCTGCTGCAAAAGCTTGTAACATTTGGCGACAGGCGGATGCACCGCAAAATCCTCTTGCCGCAAATTATCGCCGTGGTACTGCTGGTGCTGTTTAACTTTGGTTTTACTATCACGCTTACGAAGCTGCTGGCGGCGCACGTGCCAGCGGTGGCCAGCCGCACCGCGGCTTTGCTCATAACTACCACCTGGAATTTTTACCTGTATAGAACGCGCATTTTTAAATCAACAGATGAACTTATATACTGAAGATCAATAAGGTAATGGCAAAGAAACACACGGAAGGCACGGTCGACAGGGTGGCAAAACAACAGGCGACAAAAACCAAGCAAACGAATCAGCCGGTTGAGGTAGTGCCGTTGGTTAACGTGCAGCAGGCCGTGCCAAAGAGCTGGGTTGTCTGGCTGGAGCGGCTGCGCGCCAACGTTGGCACGCCGACATTTGCAAAGGTGTATGTAGCTTTTGCGCTGCTGGCGCTGCTGATAACGACACTGCTGTGGGCCTTGCTGGGCGCCAAAGTTCACCTAGGCAACGCCGACCAACTGGTGAACTCCTTCCTGTTTGAGCATGTTTCGACTTTTCGCGACGCGACGTTGCCGGGGCAGCACACATTCTTATTTAAATGGCCGCTGTTTTTGCTGGTGAAATTGGTTGGGCTGACGCCCGGTGCCTTTACCGTCGCTACGGTAGCGGCGGTACTGGTCACGGTGTTTTTGTTGGTGTTGGTGCTGTACCGCATTGAGCGCCGGCCGTTGGTATTTGGCACGCTGTGCCTGGCGTTGTCTTTGGCGCTTTTGATGGTGCCGGCCCAGCCGTATGCCGGGGCGCTGCTGCCAGTAAACATGGCCATGCTCACCACCCGCAATCTTGAATATGTACTCTATATTGTGGCGCTCGTGCTGTTTGTCCGCGCCCCGCGAGTACGCAGCGGCAAGTTTTGGGTGGCCGTAGGGCTTATGGCGGTGCTCATCGCCAGCGACAAACTTTTTTTGAGTATTGGGGCGGGCGCGGCGCTACTGGCGCTGTTTATGTATGTATTCGCGCGCCGTTGGGATCTGGCGACGGCATCCGCTAACTGGCTGCTGGGCATGGTGGTCTCTGGCGCTGCCGCCGTGGCGCTGCTGTGGGCGGTGAACGCCGCCGGCATCACGCACATTGCCGGGCAAACCAACGCCGGGCCGTATGGGTTCGTGCATAGCTCGCACGGGTTCGTGTTGGGTGCGGTGTATGCCGTGTTGGGCGTCTTAACGAATGTGGGCGCCAATCCGGCCTTTGATGCCCGTACGCTTGGACAGTTGCCGCATACCGCCATCGGCCATTTGCGCGGCGGCGGCTTTGCATATCTGATGACGCTGGCTATCGCGGCCGCCGGTACGCTGGCAGCGGCCGTGCTGGTACGCCGCAGCCTGGTGCGCCGGGCAACCGACGCCATCGACACCGACTCGCCCTCCAAGCTATCGCTCATGATGATCTGGACCACCATCGCCGCCTGCGGTGCCTTTGTGGCGAGCAATCATTACTACATGGTCGACGCCCGCTACTTGGCTATTGCGCTATTCACCATATTTATTTGTTTGGCAACAGCCGGGCGGCGCCTGCAGTGGCCGGCCCAGTGGCTGGCCGGCATCGGCGCAGTCATTACGCTATCGCTCGCGGTAGGCACGGGCGTGGCGGTGCACACCTACCACGACGAGCAGGCGGCGCTTGCCGCCCTTAATAAGCGCGACGCGGTGGTGGCGCACGTGCTGGCGCAACACCACGTCAAGGTGTTGGTAGGCGACTATTGGCGCGTTATTCCGAGCCGGCTGGCCGCTAACAATAAGCTCAACGTTATGCCGCTCGAAACCTGCACCCAGGCCCGGCAGATACTGAGCAGCAAGGCGTGGCAGCCGGAGTTGAAGGCCAACGGATTCGCCTACTTGCTGTCACTCGACCTGCACACCACCGACTACCCCAGCTGCGACCTCAAGCAGATTGTGAACACCTATGGCCGTCCGAACGCCAGCA
>DASVOI010000001.1:0-12420 GCA_036383395.1 Saccharimonadales bacterium (SeqCode) | reverse complement strand
CGCATCGGCACCGGCTAACTTGCTCAATTTTTTCTCTGTCATTTGATTAAAAAGTATAACACGTTACGTTTTCGGCCGCTTGCGCAACCGGCCGTCCATCACCGCCTGGCGCGACGCGACAACCGAAGACGCGATAATGCCCAAACCAGCCAGGCCAGTGATCACTTCTGGCACGTCGTACATGATACTCACAAACAGCAGTACCGCCAGCACGGCAACGGTGTAGTGCGCGCCGTGCTCAATATATTTGTAATTGCCCAATGTGCCGCGCCGCACCATAAAGATGGTGAGCGAACGTACCCACAGCGCGCCGACGCCAAGGCCAGCGGCAATCAGCACAACTGAATTGGTGATAGCGAACGCGCCAATCACGCCGTCAAACGAAAAGCTGGCATCCAGTACTTCCAGATACAAAAAGCTAAGGAACGCGATTAGGCCGGTAGCCTGCGCACCGCTGGGATTGCGCTTGGCGTGCAGCTTGCCCATGACCTCAGTCAGGCCGTGCAAGGCGCTGTAGATGATAACGCCTAAGATGCCGGCCGCGATGGTCTCGCGCTTGTCGTGATTCCAGGGCAGGATCGACACCAGCCCAACCGCGCAGAGGGTAATCAGCGGCGGCGCCCAGTGCCGGGCCAGCTTCTGCAGATTGCGCTCTAGCCGGGTAAACCACAGCACCTGGTGCTCATTGTCGGCAAAAAAGTCCAGGGCCAGCACCAGCAGGAACGCGCCGCCGAAGGCGGCGATCGACGGATGGGCGGCGACCAGTTTCTCGGCGTATTGGTGCGGATGGTGCAACGCCAGATTCAACACACTGCTCCAGCCGAGGTGCGCGGTCACCGCCACGATCAAAATCGGAAATACGATGCGCATACCAAAAATCGCCACCAGCGCACCAGCGGTCAAAAACATCTTTTGCCAGAATGGCGACAACTTGGCCAGGACCTTGGCGTTAATAATAGCGTTGTCAAAGCTAAAGGCGATTTCTACGGCAATCAAAATGAGCGCTACACCGAGGGCGTCGCCGCCGCGTTTCACCAAGATGCCGAGCAGCACCGCCACCGACACCACTGCCGAAAACGCGAAAATACGCCACGGCGAATGGGGGTGCAGAGGGTGCAACTTGCTGCTCATATGACTTATTAGTATACCCTAGTCGGCGGCGGTCTGCAGCCGGGCGCTCTTACAAACGACCCTTGATGCGGTCGTATACCGCCTTGGAAACGTCGTAGGTGCCGCTATCGGCGTGCGTGCCGCTCATATTGCCGATGATGTACCAGTTGTTGCCCTTCAGCACGTCCAGCTGCGACAGGGTTGAGTCCCAAAAAGCCGCGTCGCCCACGCCGCTGACGTCTTGCTTGCCCACCGGCTTATCTTTGCCAAAGACCGATTTGTTGGAGCTAGCGCCAGCGGCCGACTTAGCCGAGCGCGAAAGCAATGTAATAGTGCGCGTGTCCTGGGCCGTCAGGCCTGGTGCACCAGAGTAGCTGCAGGTCGAAACGGCAACGTCGCCGCTGGCCGAGTCGCTCAAGCCGTTGCCGCTGCCAGCCGCAGCGCCGCTGCCCAAAACAGCCTTGGCGTCAGCCAGTCCAAAGGCCTGACAGGCGGCCACGACTTTGTAGCTGCCGCTGCCAGTTGTCGTGGTACTCGTGCTGCTGGTCGTACCTTTTTTACTCCCCTTGTCGTCGCCGGAATGTATAAAGAGCACCACGGCGGCCACCAAACCGGCCGCGACCACCGCGCCGCCGATAATAAACAGGACCTTTTTCATAGAGAAACCTCGTTGTTACGTCTGCAGCTATTCTAAAGCACAATGAGGTCCAGAGCCTAACATTTTGGCGTCTAGCCCTTAAACCGGATGAACGGTATAACCAGCCCGTCGAGCAGCAAATGGCTGAAGTAACCGGCCACCGCCGCGCCGTATATCAGCAACCCCAGCGTCCAGACGTGCTGGTTGTGCAGATACGGAATAATGAGAATGGGCGACGGCACCAGCACCATGGCGATTTTGCTGTGTGTCCAGCCGCGGTGCTTGCCCACAATGGGCGTCATGGCCAGCAGACCCAGGTAGGCAGCCGGCTCAAATTTGCCGGTGGCAATCAGTACAATTTCAGCGACAAACGCGATGCCAAAAAAAATATTCTGCCCCATGGAGTTGGTGTCGACATCCGGGAACAATCCGAACAGCACGGCAATCACAAACAAGCCGATCAGCAGCTGCCAATCTTGCAGTGTGATATCCGGCCGGTCCAGCACCCGGGTATGCGGCAGCACTTTAACAGCCGCAACATAGGCGGTGTTCACGGCGATCGCGCCGGCAATATGGCCTTTCCAGCCCGACATACCCTCTAGTTAAGCACAAGCTATTTACCTGTGCAAAGAATAGTAATATCATATTGTTGACGTAAATATATATTAATGAGAAAGCTCTATAAAACAACGCCCGTCGGGCAGTGGAAAGACCCCGAGTGGCGATCGCTGGTGCGCGCCACCGCCGAGGCGTTTTTGGCGCCAGACTTTGAGCCGCGGCAGCGAGTGAGCGCCCGGGCCGTCGCGCGGCGCAGCGGCCTGCGCGTGCCCTCCTCGCCCGCGCTCGAGAAAGTCGACCGCTACGCCTTGGCGGCGGCCGCCATCCGCCGCATCACCGACCGCTTCATAGAAGGTGCCGGCGATGACGCCCGTATTCGCCCGGAATACCTCAGTACAGAGTACGTCTTTGACCGCGACGATCCGTTCGAACAAACCGCCAGCATGGTGCAGACCGGCTTCTACAACTGTACCCGTCAGACCGAACGCGACAAAGCGTCCCACGTAGGTTACTTTTTGCGCCGTTATAGCATGCTGGGCCTAGAGGATCAGCATGCTACCGCCGGCCTCATCCGCACTGGCGGCACGTTGCATCTTGAGCTCATGTACTACAGTCGGGCCACGGCCCGGGCCTTCCAGGGAACGCCCCTGACCCAAGGCCACTCCGAGGCGCAGCGCGTCGCCGGCGCCCACCAGATGTTGCCCATTGTTCTGGGGCGGGCATCACAACACATTAATACGGTGCTCGACGGCCGATCCTGGCCCGCCGTTGAGCGCATGCATCCGCATCTGGAAGTCCTCAGCACCCGCCAAGCCGAAGCAGCCCAGGCCGCCGGCGAGGCGGCAATCCTGCGCATGCTTGGCCCAGACGGCGCTGACTTGTTCCCGGTGGTGCGGGTGGTCAGCGATCAGCTGTCGCCGCTGCTGAAATGCCCGGCGCACCAACGACTGTTCGACACCGACAGCGCCCTGCAAACGCAACTGCACGCCGGTATTAATCTGGCCGCCGACCGCGGCAACTTTAGCCCTGAGCTGGTTGTGCCGCCGCTGCGGCGGTTTTAAGTGCCTTCGCCATCCAAATGAGTTCTTTGTAGGCGTTCTGGACGTTCTTGGTCTGCATCTCAGTAAATTCCGACTTGAGCTGCTCGGCATCGTCAAACATATCTTGCACTTTGGGGAAGTACAGCTCTGGCTTGATCGGTACCATCCACATCGTGTGGTATACCGGCAGCAGCGCTTCGCAGACACGCACGCCGCCCCACGGACCGTTGCTGACGCCGGCGGTCGCCACTGGCTTGTGCTTGTAGTTAGTGAATTCACTGTCGAGCAGGCGCTTGAGCGAGCTGGGAATACTATGGTTGTACTCCGGCGTCACCACGTAAAACGCGTCGGCCCGCTTGGTTATTTCGGCGAACTGCGGATTCTCGCCGTCTTCCGGCGCGCCGTCCGGGGGCAAGTCAAAGTCCTTGGGATCTACAAAAATAATTTCCACGCCGGGCAGCTGGCGGCCCTGCTCGGCCACCCATTTCGCGGCCTTGATGCTCTGCCGACCTTCGCGCTTCGTGCCGCAAATAACAGCGATAACCAGTTTGTCTTCCATACGCCCTCCAATTGCTATACCTAAAGTATAGCGCTACTGCTCGAGTTTGTGGATCTGAGCGTGGTCTAAACCAAAATAATGTGCCACTTCATGCCACAGCGTATGGTGAATTTTGGCACGCAAGTCTTCTAAGCTCATCGCGTCGCGCAGCATCGGGCCCTTAAAGATAGTGATTTTGTCGGGCGGATACGCGTTGGTAGCGCCTTGGCGACGGGAGAGCGGCACGCCCTCGTACAGACCGTACAGCGTTTGGTTGCAGGCCAGCTGCAGCTGCTCGCGCTGAGCGGGAGTTGGCTCGTCAGCGTACACCAGCGCCACGTTTCGCACTGCCTTGCGGTGCGCCTTGGGCAGATGGTCAAAGGCCTGATCGATCAGGTCGGCAAATTGGTCGTCGCTCACGTCAAACATGCAAGGCCTATTGTACCAGTCCGGCCGCGAATCTGCAGCTTGACGGCCGTTCGGCGCTGGCGTTACCATATCTGTAACAAGCATGAGCAAAATACGCGCGTCCCAAAAAACCAACCGGCAGCAGGGCTTCGGTCATATTGGCTTACTGGTTGCGGTGGTCGTGCTTGTTGGCGTGTTCATGGTCGGCCTCCAGATACGCCGCAACTACCACCACGCGAGTGTCAGCGGCCAGCTCAAACGCGCGCTGGCCAACGCCGACTGCTCGGGCCAAAGCGACACTAACCTCTGCAAATTTTTCATAAGCAACGCCGCGCAAAAGTACACCAGCGTCAGCTTCACCGATTACACCACCGGCCGCGGCACCACCGGCACCTACCAAACGGACAACGCCAGCAAATACCACATCGCCACCAAGAGTTCGGCAGGCAGCTATGAGGTGATCGGCATCGACACCACGCTATACAGCAAGGACCCAGATGGCGGACCCTGGTGGAAGGAGCAAGTCCGCCGCAGCGATCTCGTAAAATACAACCGCACAACTGGCAGCGGCCTGAGCTTCGCAGCTACCGCAAACGGCATGCCGGTCACTTACCGCAAGCAAGATTCGCTGCCGTGCCCGACGGCGGCCCATCTCACCTGCCTCAAATACCAAGTGGCCGACCCGTCGCTGCCGGGCGTCACCCGTTTCATCTGGTTCGATACGCAATATTTCCAGCTGCAGCGCGTCAAAACCATTGAGAATCAGGGCGTTAGCGACGCAACCTTCGGCTACGGCGACACCGATATTAAAGCGCCCTCAGACAGTAAAGCCCTACCGGCCAACCAGTACATCGTGCCCGGTCAAAGCGATCCAGTCACGGTGCCGGAAGGCGGCGTGACCGGCGACGTTGGCAATTTACTGAACTAACGCCTAAGCGCCGTCCGGGGGCTGCGTATCGCGGTTCCGGCGGCGCAGGCTCAGCCAACCGAGCCGGCGTCCGCGTTGAGCATCTCGGCGCACTTGTTGAGCGCGCTTTTCTGCTGCTTGTTCGGCGTTGGCGGCATCAGTAACCGAGGCCGGGATTTGGTCGTGAGCCGCAAACATCGCTTCAAGACGGTCAAAACGAGCCGCGTCCAACCAGCTGCGCACTCGCTTGTTCGTGTGCTCGTCGGTTCGTGCTAGCTGCGGGTCGCCAAAATTCGAGAAATACATGCCGTGGGTCGGAGCCCCCCAGCTGCCGCCGTCCTCAAGGCGATGCTGCGCGCTATAGCGGTAGCTCACATCTTCGCCCTGCGTCATTTCAACGACGGTCAGGCGTATGGTGTCTGCGCCCTCGATGGTGGCCAAGCTCCTCGTGACCGCCAGGTCGCCAACCAAAATGCGGGCACCTTTACCTGCGTCAAACACCTCTACCCCGCTAAAGGCAAGGGCGAATGACGACAATGTGTCCAAATAATCAGCTCGGGGATTAAATCGTTCGGGGGTAGCGGTGGGCATGGCGGTACTTATTTATTGAAATTGGCGCGCTTGCGCTTGTTGGGGTCAAGTTCGCGCTTGCGCAGGCGCAGGTTCTTGGGGGTTACTTCTAAAAGTTCGTCGTTTTCGATGAAGTCCAGGCATTGCTCCAGGCTCAGAATGGTCGGCGGCGTCAGCTGTACCACGCCATCCGAAGACTTGCTGCGCATGTTGGTGAGGTGCTTGGCTTTGCAAACGTTAATCTCCATGTCTTCGTGGCGGGTGTTGAGGCCGATGACCTGGCCGGCGTAGACCTTCTCGGCCGGGCCGATAAACAGGGTGCCGCGAGCCTCGGCGGTCTCCAGCGAATACGGCATGGTGGTGCCGGTTTCAAACGCAATCAGCACGCCGTTGCGCAGCTGCTGCAGTGCCGAGCCGAGTGGCTGGTAGCCGGTCATCAGGCTATTCATAACGATGGTGCCCTTGGTGTTGGTCATGAGAATGTTGCGCAGGCCCAACAGTGCGCGGGTCGGCAGCTCGTAGACCAGCTTGGTGACACCCTTGGGGCTGGCGAACTGCTCGTTCAGCGTGGCGCGGCGGGCGCCGAGTTCCATCTGCACGGTGCCGACGTGTTCGGCGGGCACCTCAATAATTAGCTCTTCCACCGGCTCCACGGTCTTGCCGCCTTCTTCGCGGGTCACAACCTGCGGGCGGCCGACTTCAAATTCGTAGCCTTCGCGGCGCATGGTCTCAATCAAAACAGAAAGGTGCAGTTCGCCGCGACCAGCCACGGTAAAACCAATGCCGTCGTCTTCTACGCGCAGACCGACGTTGGTTTCGAGCTCCTTGTGCAGGCGTTCGCCAATCTGGCGGGAGGTGTTAAATTCGCCTTCCTGACCCTTGAACGGGCTGGTGTTGGGGCCGAGGTAAATGCGCAACGTCGGTGCTTCCACTTCAATCACCGGCAGCGCTTCGGGCTGCTGGGCGTCGGCAATCGTTTCGCCAATACGAGCGTCGGCGATGCCGGTCAGCTGCACAATGTCGCCGGCGATGCCTTCCGGCACTTCAAACTTGCTAACGCCGTGGCTCATAAACACCAGGTCAACCTTGGCTTTTACCTGTGAGCCGTCGGTCTTGCACAGCACCACTTGGTCGCCAGCCTTGATATGGCCGCGCGAAATGCGGCCAACGGCGTACTTGCCCTTAAAGCTGTCCCAGCTCAGCGCGGTGACCAGCATTTGGAACGGCTTGTCTTGCTCTACCGCCGGCGCCGGAATCTGCGTAATGATGGCGTCAAAAATAACGTCTAAGTTAGCGTCCTCGCCCGAGTCAGCAGGCATATCTTTCCAGGCCTTGCCTTCGCGGCCAATGGCGTAATACACCGGGTAGTGCAGCTGGTCTTCGTGCACCGCCAGCTCCAAAAACAGGTCGGCCAGCTCGTCTTCCACTTCGGCGATGCGGCGGCCGTCTTTGTCGATCTTGTTGATGATGACAATCGGCTTCAAGCCGCTCGCGAGCGCTTTGCCCAGCACGAATTTGGTCTGCGGCATCGGGCCTTCCTGGGCGTCCACGATCAGCAGGCAGCCGTCGGCCATGTTGAGCGTGCGTTCCACCTCGCCGCTAAAGTCGGCGTGTCCGGGCGTGTCAATAATATTGATGCGGTAGTCGTCGTGCTGCACGGCCGTGACCTTGGCAGTAATGGTAATGCCGCGCTCGCGTTCTTGGTCGCCGCTGTCCATAATGAGCGTTTGGCTCATCTCGGCCTGGTTGTCGCGGAAAGTTTTGCTCTGCTTGAGCAGACCGTCGACCAACGTCGTCTTGCCGTGGTCAACGTGCGCGATAATGGCGATGTTGCGAATTTTTGCGGGATCTTGCGTTGTTTGTGCCATAAAAATAAGGGCGCCCTTGCCGCGCGTTCAAAAATGTTATCTATATTATCGCATAAGCACCTTAATTTGACAAGTCAAGGATTGCTGGAAATAGCGTGCGCGCAGCGCTTGTGACCGAATGCCGCCTGCGCTATACTAAGATACACATGCTTTGCTTCTTTGCACGGGGTAGGAATTAGGTGGACATCTTTGTGCTATGCGTCGAGGTGGCGGCGCTCGTGGTGTTTTCTGCAATCTGTTCGGGCCTGAATGTAGCGCTCCTGTCGCTGGACCTGGCCGATTTGCAGCGCAAGGCCAAACTAGGCAACGCCGACGCCCGCAAAGTGCTGCCGCTGCGGCGCAACACCCATTTGACGCTCGCCGCACTGCTGCTCATTAACGTTGCCGTCGTGTCTTCCACCTCGCTGGTGCTTGAGTCTAAGCTGTACGGCCTGCTAGCCGGCCTGGTGAGCACGCTGCTGATTGTTGTATTCGGCGAAATTATGCCGCAAGCGATCTTTAATCGCCGGGCGCTGTTCTTTTGCGGCCGTTTCAGCCTGCTATTGCGCTTCATGATCATCGTCACCTACCCGGTTTCTAAACCGCTGCAGCTGCTGCTTGATGCGCTTTTCGGCCAAACCGAGAGTGCCGCGCTGCAGTCGCGCCGCGAACTGGGCATGATGATCACAGAGCACCTCGGCGACAGCAACAGCGAGCTCGACGACGACGAGGTGGAAATTATCCGCGGCGCCTTGCAGTTGAGCGAAAAACGGGTGCGCGACATTATGACCCCGCTGCGTAATGTGTTCTGGATGACGCCAGCCGATCTGATCGACGACCGCAAAATCGACGAGATCAAACTGCACGGCTGGAGCCGCATCCCGATCCTCAACACCCAACGCACCGTTTGTTACGGCCTGCTGCTCATGAAAGACATGGTGGACGTCGATTTTGACGAGCGCGCCGTGCCAGTACACGAGCTGCCGCTCTACCCGGTGCAGCTGGTGGGCAGCATGACGGCGCTCGACACGCTATTCCGCAAATTTATCACCGGCGGCGCCCACCTGATTCCGGTAGAAAAGGACGACCGCATCGTCGGCATCGTTACCATCGAAGACCTGCTCGAAGAAATCGTGGGCCACGAGATCGAAGACGAAACCGACCGCAAAAAACGCCAAAAAGCCGCCGGCAAGCGCGCCGGCAACGCTACAAGTATGCGTCCAGGCCGCCAAGCTTAGGGATAAAGCTGGCCTCAAACGCCGTCTGGTTGGCGGCGCGCAGTTCGTCCTCGCTCAAAAGGTCTTCTTGCAGCAAAAACTGGAACTGGCGCTTTAGGTGGCAGTCCTCGATAATTTCCGGCCAGTCGGTGTTAATGCAAAAGCGCACCTTGTGCTTGACGAACTGGCGCAAAATAAAACGCATCTCGTCGATGTCTTTTACGGCATTGGTGGCGATATTGGATAGCGGGCAGACCTCCAGCACGGTGCCGCGCTTGGCCAGCTCTTTCATGAGCGGCACGTCGTACGCGGCGCGAATGCCGTGACCAATGCGCTCCGGCTGGGCGTATTCCAGCGCTTCCCACATGTCGTTGGCGTCGAGTGTTTCGCCGGTATGCACGGTGATATGCAAGCCAGCCTTGCGGGCGCGGGCAAACATTTTTTGGTGGTCTTTGTAGCGGAAGTCTGGCGACTGGTGATCGGCCATATCGATGCCCACCACGCCGCGGCTGCGGTATTTGATGGCTTTGTCGACAATAATTTCGTTTTGCTCAGGCGTAAATTGCCGCCCCAAACAAAAAATGAGCCCGGCGCTCAGGCCTTCGCATTCCAAAAGCGCCCGCTCCATGCCGCGCAGCATGGCCATGGTGAGATGGTCAAGGTCGACCTGGCCTTGTTTGTTGTGGCGCATCGGGTTGTTGCGCAGCTCGATGAGCGTAATGCCGTTCTCGCGGTAGGCGCCGGTCATGGTGTGATAGGTGGCCTGCTCGACTTGGTGCGTGCCAGAACTCAGCGGGTCGAGCAGCGGGTGGTAAATCTTGCGGAAGTATTCGTCGAGCCCCAAACGGCGGTCTTGCGACAGCGTAATGTATTGCTCAAAGTCTTTGAACTGCTTTTTGGGCAATTTGATGCCGCCTTCGTGGGCCAATTGCCACAATACCAAGGGGCTTATGGAGGCACCTAAATGTGCATGCAGCTCGGCAAGGGGAAAATCGGGGAATGTTTTGTGCCGTACTGCTGATGCCATTGGCTGACGCTCCTCCGGGGGCGGGTTATTGCCTGTATTAAACGCGCCACTCCTGCCTGTGTCAACCCGCTTTTGTTTTGCTACATTGCCGCTGCCGCAGACGAGGGTATATGATCGCAGAGCAGAACTGCGCCCGGCGGCAGCAAGGGCGGCAGCTCGTTACGGCACCAGTGCAGCGTTCGGACGTCGGCTGCGGTGTGCGGCAACCCTTCTATGAGCGGCGGCACGAGGAAAAGCGCTTCTCTGGGTCCGGGACAACCTTCAACACACAGCCTCCCTATGGGACAGGCGTGGGATATGCGTTCTCGCGGTTCGGGTAGTATAAGTTCGGGCTCAGTCATGGCTCACTCCACTGCTGTATTCGCAGTATACTACAAATATGCAACCCCTTGCAGAGCGAATGCGACCAGAGACATTGGATGAGGTGATCGGACAGAAGCACCTGCTAGAACACGGCCAAATTATCCGGCAGATGATTGAGCGCAAGCAGCCGACCAGCCTTATCTTGTGGGGGCCGCCCGGCAGCGGCAAAACCACCTTAGCGCGCATTATTGCCCGCGAGACCGGCGCCGAATTTGTGGAGCTGAGCGCCGTCACCGCCAAAAAGGACGATGTGCGCAAAGTGGTCGATAGCGCCGAAGTTAACCAGCGCCTCGGTATGCGCACCATCTTGTTCGTCGACGAAATCCACCGTTTCAACAAAGCGCAGCAGGACGCGTTCCTGCCCTTCGTCGAAAACGGCACCATCATTTTGATCGGCGCTACCACCGAGAATCCCAGCTTTGAGGTCATTACGCCGCTGCTCAGCCGCTCACGGGTGCTGGTGCTAGAGCCGCTCACCAAAGACGACATCATTACTATTCTGCAGAAGACCGCCAAAGCCGAAAAGCTGAGTGCCAAGCGCCTGCCGGCAAAAAGTATTGACCTGTTGGCCGAACTGTCCGGCGGCGACGCTCGGGTAGCGCTGGGCAACTTGGAATTGGCGCTGCAACTCACCGACAAAGCAGTGACGCCGGACGTCGTGACCACCGCCGCCCAAAAACGCGTGCCCGGCTACGACAAAGCCGGCGAGCAGCATTACAACATCATTAGCGCCTTTATCAAAAGTATGCGCGGCTCGCAGCCTACGGCGGCACTGTACTACATGGCGCGCATGTTGCAGGCTGGTGAAGATCCGAAATTTATCGCTCGGCGCATGGTCATTTTTGCCTCCGAGGACATCGGACTGGCCGCGCCGGCGGCGCTCAACCTCGCGGTGTCCACCTTTTTAGCCATTGAGCGGGTCGGCCTGCCGGAGGGCAACTACGCCCTGTACCACTGCGCCACGGTGCTCGCCAAGGCGCCAAAGTCGCGCGAGATTGCCAATGCCATGGCGGCCGCCCAAACAGCCGCCCGCGAACACCCCGACTTGCCCGTGCCGCTGCATCTGCGCAACGCGCCTACCAAGCTCATGAAAGACCTCGGCTACAACCAAGGCTACAAATGGCAGGCCGACTTTAAGCACGAAAAAGGCTTTTTGCCGCCAGAGCTGGAAGGCCAAGATTTCTTTAACTAGGTAATGAGCAAACGCCTAGGCGGCTTGGCCGGCAGCCAGCATGGCGTCGCCCAGGTTGTGGAACACTTCCGGGCTTGCATGGCGCGCTTCTACAAAATCATGGACCTCGAAAAAATCGAACTCCAGCCGGGAAGTCCGACCCTGCTGGCGTGCCGCCACGCTCGCCGATACCATGTCGCCCGGGAACCCGTCTTGCGGGCCGCCTTGCCGGACGGCGACGTCCAGCGCCGGGATGGGCTCAGTAAATTGGTTGAGGCTCCAGCGCAGGCTAATGCGCTCAGGACTCATGGCCGTTGCTAGTACGGGCCCATCCTGCCGGCGCAGGGCGGCCTCAACCGCCTCCTGGGCCGCTTCGGGAATCGCCAGCGACAACTCTTGCTGGGCCTGCCGCGGCGAGCCAGCCAAGTTATACACTGCGGAAGCACCACGCGCCAACGCCAAAGCTGCCCCACCACTGACCAACGCCGCATGGGCGGTAGGGTGCGGCCGGCCGTCGGCTGATACGGCGTCAATTATCTCTGGATTCACCCTCGTCCCTTGCCCGGATTCATGCGTCACCAAAAAAGGCAGCCGCAGATCCGCACCGCTCCGCTGCAGGGCCGCCGCAACGCCATAGCGGGCCAGCTGCAGCCCAGCCACAGCTAACGCCCGAAATGGCGCAGCCACCTCGCCTAATTGACCGTGCCACGACGATGTGCGTAGCAGCGGCATCGCTTCAAACCCCGGAGTCTCAAATGCCATGAGTTTACTATCCCCTTTGTTCGCCAGATTTGCAACTTTTCCACAGTTTTATGCACCGCGGGCTTTACGAACGCGCTATACTACATGTGTATGAAACGAAGCCTGAGCACAGCCGTGCTTTTTGTTTTACTCATCCTCACCGTTGTGGCGCTTGCCAAGATTGGCAGCCCGGCGAGCACTAGCGCGCTTCCTGTAACTTCCCAGACGGTGGCTCAGGATGGAACTGACTAGTCCGGCATTCAATCCGAACCAGCCGATTCCGGCT